>CAJLFL010000022.1 GCA_905205855.1 uncultured Eubacteriales bacterium
CTCTGAACTCCGCCTTCTGATTACCTCTGTCTTCGGATTATCTCTGTCAATTCTGATTTCAAATCCGCTGCTTCTGTTTGAAAACAGCGCCATCAGCGGCATTGCAGCATGTCCGCCGCTCCACAGCAGTCTTGGCGAAAAATGAATATTAAGCACATCAAACGCCTCGCTGTCGTAAATCTCCGTTATACAATGAACCTCGTCACTGCCGAACAGAAAAATATCGCCTGCCGCAAAGCTGTATTTTTTATCTCCGACAGCATAAATACCGCTGCCGCTTTTTAAAAGCGAAAGCTCACACTCTGCATGATGATGCTCGCGGTAGGCTTACGGGAATCGAACCCGATATGCCCTGTAATTAAAAAATCATCATCTTTTTGAATCGTTGTCCTTGCAAGGCGGCAGCCTTACTTCGTCCGCCGAAAACAAAAATATAATAATTTTTTTGCATACAGGGTTGAAAAGTTTAAACGGAGCAAATTTTTGTAAAAGACAAGGCAAAAGCGCAGTTAATACTGTCGTATTGACGAGCATTTTAACGCCGTATTTTCATAAATTTGCCTGTTTAAACCATATTGTGTTCGACTCCCGTAAGCCTAAGCTGCGGTCGCTTTCATGTTGATAATCAGCAGAATTTTTAAAACCGTAATCAATAGCGCCCATCGGTCCGAAGCCGCGTGAACCGAGCGGGGGATACAGCGTAGAGGAAATCATCCGGTTGGCTTCGGCGGCTGTTTTTATCATAGGGAAAATAATTCCGTCAACACCCATTTCCAAAACGTGTTTTGCGGCAGTCAAATCATTTTGCGGTATGCGTACAACGACCGGAGTCCCTGTTGACTTCAGCGCCATAATATGCGACAGAAGCGTTTCGCCTGTCATGCTGCTATGTTCATTATCAATCCATACAAAATCGTATCCTGCCAGACCTGCAATCCGTGCAATACTTATATCGGTCAGTTGAATATACATACCGATTGTTTTCTTCTTTGCTTTTAGTTTTTCTTTTAACACTGTATTCACCTCAAAATAATTGTAGCATTTGCTGTTTTTATGCGTCAATCACTAAAACGGACATAGCGTTTTAATTTAAGGACATTGTTGACAAAGCGTATGCGTATTGATACAATAAAGAAAAATCTGGAATGGGATGAAACAATGGTGTTAAAGGAGTATACGCTGCAAAGGGCAGAATATTTAAAGAAATTTCACTTTTCGTTAGAACAGGCGGTGCCTGAGCTTTTGTGGTTTGAAATTCTGGATGCCGGGAATATCCGCAAGAATACTTGTTTGCAGGTGCATACTCACACATTTTACGAGATTCACTTTTTATATTCCGGCGAACTCTCCTATAAATGCGGAGGAAAAACAATCATGCTTCGTGGCAGCCGGGCTGTTTTTATTCCTCCCGGCGTCAGTCATGCTTATATCGGACACGGCGGAAATATATGTAAGGCATCTTTGGCATTTGCATTGAGAACAAATACAGTTTTAAAGAAAGAGATTCAGGTTTTTGAATTTCCGGAGGAAATTGCACAAACGACCGATTTTATTCTGAATGCATGCGGAGAAAGCACTCCGCTCAGTGATATGATTGTTCTTGGGCGTATTTATGAAATTCTGCGTATTGCCTTTAACTGCGCCGATGTGGTAATGCCTGCAGTCGCCAAAACGGAAAATGATGCAAGGGTTACGGTTGCGAAGAAGTTTATACTGAAGAATTTTAACAGAGGTATAACTGTCAGTGATGTGGCTAAGGAGTGTTGTCTTTCTTCAAAACAGTTGGGGAGAATATTTAAACAGCAGACGGGTGCTTCTGTGTTTTCATATATTGCGAACGCAAAAATAAAATACAGTAAGCGACTTTTGCTGAATGAAAGAATAAGTATTAAAGAAATCAGCTTGATGAGCGGGTTTGAAAATGAATCCGGGTTTATATCTTTTTTTAAAAGAAGATGCGGTATTCCACCGGGATTATTCAGAGAAAGATATGCCGAAAAAAAGTGATTTGTAAAAGTTATTAAAGGTCATATTTTGGTATATACTTAAATACGGGGTGATTTTATGTGTACTGCGGTAACGTATAAAACAAAGGATTTTTATTTCGGACGCAATCTTGATTATGAGTTTTCATATGGGGAAAGCATAACGGTTATGCCGCGGAATTATCTGCTTAAAATGTGTATGACGGAGGACTTGCCTCAGCATTATGCGATAACGGGCATGGCTCACATAAGCGGAGGTTATCCGCTTTTTTATGATGCGGTGAATGAAAAAGGGCTTTGTATTGCAGGACTTAACTTTGTCGGAAACGCAGCATATCAAAAACCGTGCAGCGGAGCGCTTAATATAGCGCAGTTTGAACTGATACCGTGGCTTCTGGGAAAATGCGCGTCCGTCAGAGAAGCAAAACACCTGCTTGAGGGAATAACTCTTACCGACACATGCTTCGCAGAGGACATGCCGGCGGCTCAGCTGCATTGGATGCTGGCGGACAGCAGCGAATGTATAGTAATCGAATCTATGGCGGACGGTATGCATATATATGAAAATCCTTTGGGGGTGCTGACTAATAATCCGCCGTTTCCTATGCAGATGTTTGCAGTGAATAACTATCGCGGCTTATCGGTATACACTCCGGAAAATACCTTTCCAGGAAAGCCGGATTTAAAGGCTTACAGCAGAGGAATGGGAGCTTTGGGACTTCCGGGAGATTTGTCCTCTCAGTCGCGTTTTATACGTGCGGCATTTGTCCGCGGAGCCTCATGCTCCGGTGATTGCGAGGAGGAAAGTGTAGCTCAGTTTTTCCATATACTGACCTCGGTTGAACAACAGCGCGGCTGCTGCCGACTTGAGAATGGTAAGAACGAAATTACCATTTATTCAAGCTGCTGCAATGCCGATAAAGGTATTTATTACTACACATCGTACGAAAACAGCCGTGTTTCGGCTGTTGATATGCATAAAGAAAATCTTGATTCGGAAAAACTGATATGTTATCCGTTTATATACAAACAAAGCATTTTTTATCAAAACTGAGCGGCGGTTGATTTTTTCTGTAATATATGATAAAATAATTTTAGGCATGTATACCTAATGATTATAAATTCAGTCCGGAGGGATATATAAATGGCATTATACAGTATTATTATGGCGGCAGGCGAGGGTAAAAGAATGAAGTCGGCTCATGCAAAGCCGCTTCAAAAAGCAGCGGGCAAGGCATTGATTGATTGGATTCTGCAGGCGGCAAAGGAAGCGGGAGTAGATGAAAATATAGTTGTTGTCGGACACTGCGCCGAGGAGATTGAGCAGCATCTCGGCAGCAAAGTAAAGTTTGCATATCAGTATGAGCAGCTTGGAACGGGACATGCGGTTATGCAGGGAATTGAGGCAATAAAGGAGCAAAGCGGAGCGGTTATGGTGCTCAGCGGTGACACGCCGCTCATAAAGGGCGAAACACTGAAAAATGCAATAGAAAGCCATACGGCTTCCGGCAGGGCAATAACGGTTATAACGGCGATTGCCGATGATCCGACAGGTTATGGCAGAATTGTACGCAAGGACGGAAAGATGACCTGCATAGTGGAGCAGAAGGATGCGTCCGAGAATGAAAAAAGGATAAAAGAAATAAATGCGGGAATGTATCTTTTTGATATTCAAAAGCTGGTTTCTGCCCTTAAAAGATTGACAAACGATAACGTGCAGGGTGAATATTATCTGACCGATGTAATAGGAATTTTACTCGGCGATGGGGAAACTGCGGATACATATATAGCAGATATTGAAGAAACAATGGGAGTAAATGACCGTATTCAGCTTGCTGAGGCTGACGCTTTGCTTAATGCAAGAAAGATAAAGGAACTTATGCAGGACGGCGTGTGCGTGATAAATCCGTCATCTGTACGCGCGGAGGCTGATGTAAAGGTCGGCAGAGATACTGTTATATATCCGGGAACGATTTTAGAGGGTAATACCGAAATAGGTGAGGGGTGTATAATAGGGCCAAACAGCCGGATAACAAGCTGTAAAATCGGTAACGGAACAGAAATGCAGTATTCGGTTGCCGTTGACAGTGTTGTGGGTAATAATACAAATGTCGGTCCGTTTGCGTATATACGTCCAAATTCAAGAATAGGCAATAATATAAAAATAGGCGACTTTGTAGAGATAAAGAATGCGGTGATAGATGACGGAACAAAGGTAGCGCACCTGACATATGTCGGTGACGCAGATGTCGGCAAACGGGTTAATTTCGGCTGCGGAACCGTTGTTGTCAACTATGACGGCATATCAAAGCACAGAACGACCATAGAGGATGACTGCTTTATCGGCTGCAACAGCAATCTTGTGTCACCTGTTACGGTTGAAAAGGGAGCGTATACTGCTGCAGGTTCTACCATAACTGACAGAGTGCCGGAAAACGCTCTTGCCATTGCACGCGCAAGACAGGTGAACAAAGACGGCTGGGTTGAAAAGAACAGAAAGAAGGACTAAATAACAGATGTATTTGATAGTTGGACTTGGCAATCCGGGCAGGGATTATGTCGGGACGCGGCATAATATAGGCTTTGAAGCAGCTGACGCAATATGTGCAAAGTATGATATTAAGCTGACAAAGGAAAAGTTCCGCGCGGTATACGGCGACGGCTTTATCGGCGGAGAAAAGGTAATAGTCGCAAAGCCGCAGACGTATATGAACCTCAGCGGAGAAAGCGTCAGAGAGCTTGCAGACTGGTATAAGCTTGATGATGAAAACATAATAGTAATATATGACGATTTGTCACTGCCTGTCGGAAAGCTGCGTATCAGAGAAAAGGGCAGCGCCGGAGGTCATAACGGAATTAAAAATATAATATATCAGCTGCAGACTGATGTCTTTCCGAGAATAAAAATCGGTATAGGTGCTCCGCAGCACAGCGAATATGACATAAAGGACTATGTCTTGGGCAGGTTTTCAAAGGAGGATACAGAAATCCTTATAAAATCGGTTATCCGTGCAGCGGAGGCTGTTGAAGAAATCATAGTCCGCGGTGCAAAATCCGCCATGAATAAATTTAATGGCTGAAAAGAGTGTAATATATGGACGCTTATTTGAAATTATTAAATGAGCTTGCAGAATTTTCTGAATTTACTGCAGATTTAAAAGCCGGTAAAACGCCGGTAAGCGTATTGGGTGTGTCGGATTCGGTCAGGGCACACCTTATTTCGTGTGCCTGCAGAAAGCTGAATGCCGGCGGTTTAGCCGTGACGGCGACTGCTGAGGCTGCAAAACGGCTCTATTCCGATTTAAAATATTTTACGGAAAATGATGTGGATTTGTTTCCGGAAACAGAGCTTATGTTTTATGATGCGGAGGCGCGCGGCAGAGATGTAACCAAAGCAAGACTTGAGCTTTTAAGACGGCTGACGTCGGCGGAAAAACCGATGCTTGTCGTTACCTCTGCGGAGGCTGTGACGGGATTTGTGCCGCCGCCGGAAGTTTTTAAAAACGGAATTCCGGAGTTTGAGGTAGGCTTGGATATAGAACTTGAAACAGCTGCCAAACTGCTGACCTCGCTCGGTTATAAAAGAGAGGAAATGGTTGAGGGAGAGGGACAGTTCAGCATACGCGGCGGTATACTTGACATATATCCGTGTGCCGGTGAATATGATGCCCCTGCAAGAATAGAATTTTTTGATACAGAGGTAGATTCAATTCGATTATTTGATCCGCAGTCACAGCGCACTACCGAAAAAATTGATAAAATCAGCATCTATCCTGTACGCGAGCTTTTGCTTTCGGACGAGCAGCGCGCAGCACTTGTGTTAAAGCTGAAAAGCTTAATCAGCGGTACTGATAAATCGGATGAACGCGGACAAAAGCTTGCAAAGAGCCTTGAGCGTGATGCGGAACGCATTGAACAGGGAATGTATTTTCCGTCGCTCGATAAATATATTCCGTATATATATGATAAGCTTCCGTGCCTTCTTGATTATATACCGTCCGATTATATTATATTCTGGGATGAGCCTGCAGCGATAGAGGAGGCTGTTCAAAAAAACGAAACACATATGCGGGAGGAATTATGCCGCCTGACGGAGTACGGAGTTTTGCACGGAGGAAAGTATAACTATTATACGCCGTATAAAGAGATTATGCACATGGCGGCAAAAGGCAGACTTGTCGGAATAAGCGGTATCAGCAGAAGCGCTGCGGAATATCGTCCGGCGAGAACACACAGCTTTACGGTAAAAAGTCTTAACGGCTTTCAGGGTAAGCTTGACTTTTTAACGGATGCGCTGCGTTTTTATAAACAGAACATATACAGGACGATAATCCTTGCCGGTTCGCAGGTGAGAGCCGAAAACCTTGCCGAACGCCTGGACGAGGAGGGAATAAGATGTTCGTATCAGCAAAAGCTTACCGAGCTTCCGGCGCCGGGCGGAATTGTTGTGACGCATGGCAGTATACAAAGGGGCTTTGAATATCCTTTGATCCGTGCGGCAATAATAGGCGACAGAGAAATATTCGGCGAGGAAAAGAAGAAACGCAGACGTCTGCGCGGCAAAACAGGGGAGAAGATTTCCGGTTTTACGGATTTAAAGCCGGGAGATTATATAGTTCATCAGAATCACGGAATAGGTCAGTATACAGGAATAACAAGACTGAATGTTGACGGCGTTCAGAAGGACTATCTGAAAATTCAGTATAAGGGAACAGATATACTTTATGTGCCGGCAGACCAGCTGGATATGGTGTTTAAGTACAGCGGCGGCGGTACAAGAATTAAGCTGAACAAGCTTGGCGGAACGGAATGGAACGCTACAAGACAAAGAGTTAAAGCGGCAACGGCAGATATGGCAAAAAAGCTTATTGCATTGTATGCAAAGCGTAGCAACAGTACGGGTATAGCCTTTGACAAGGACACAGAATGGCAGAGAGATTTTGAGGCGTCATTCCCTTATGAGGAAACCTCTGATCAGCTGAGGAGTATAGAAGAAGTAAAGGCGGATATGGAAAAGCCGTGTCCTATGGACAGACTTTTGTGCGGAGATGTAGGCTACGGCAAGACAGAGGTCGCTATGCGTGCGGCGTTTAAAGCCGTGATGAGCGGGTATCAGGTGGCATACCTTGTGCCGACAACCATTCTTGCCGCGCAGCATTATAACAACTTTAAACAGCGCATGCTGCAGTATCCGATTCAGGTAGATATGCTTTCAAGGTTCACGACCGGCGCATATAAAAAGTCGGTGCTTAAAGGTCTTGAAACAGGCGAAACAGATATTGTTATCGGTACACATAAGCTTCTTGGCAAGGAGGTTAAGTTTAAAAAGCTGGGACTTTTGGTTATAGATGAGGAACAGCGATTCGGGGTGGCGCATAAGGAACGTTTAAAAGAACTGCGTAAGGACATAGACGTATTGACAATGTCGGCAACGCCGATTCCAAGAACACTGCATATGAGCCTTAGCGGAATACGTGATATGAGTATCATAAACGAGCCGCCGGGAGAGCGTTATCCCGTTGCAACTTATGTTGCGGAATATGATGAAAACCTTATTCGTGATGCGATAATGAAGGAAATCGGCAGAGGCGGACAGGTATATTATCTGTATAACCGTGTTGAGGGGATATACAGAGAGGCTAACCGTCTTGCGGAACTTGCGCCGGATGCAAGAGTAGCGGTGGCTCACGGGCAGATGCACGAGCGTGAGCTGGAGGAAATCATGATGGAGGTGTCGGACGGAGACATTGATATTTTGGTCTGCACCACAATAATTGAAACAGGCTTGGATATTGCAAATGTCAATACCATAATAATAGAGAACGCAGACCGTCTGGGACTTGCACAGCTGTATCAGCTGCGCGGCAGAGTCGGACGGTCAAACAGGCTTGCGTATGCTTACCTTACATTCAGGCGCAATAAGGCGCTTACAGAGGAAGCTGAGAAACGGCTTTTGGCAATCAAGGAATTTACTGAGTTTGGGTCCGGATTTAAAATAGCCATGAGGGATTTGGAAATCCGCGGAACGGGAAACCTGATAGGAGCGCAGCAGCATGGGCATCTTGACGCGGTGGGATATGAAATGTACTGTCAGCTTTTGGAACAGGCGGTCAGAGAGCAAAAAGGCGAGCCTGAGCAGCCGGAAACGGAAACTTTGATAGATTTGCCGGTATCGGCATTTATTCCGGAAAGCTATATCCAAAGCCACAGCCAGCGAATCGGAGCATATAAGCGTATTGCGACGATTGACAGCGTTGACGGATTTTATGATGTGTATGATGAGATTGAGGATCGTTACGGTACGGTACCTCAGACGGTGCATAATCTTATGGAAATCGCCTTTATCAAAAATTCGGCACGCCGCTGTGGCATTGCTGAGATAACAGGCAGCAGCGCTCAGGTAATTTTCAGATTTGATGAAAAGAATCTGCCGCCCATGCAGCCTGTGATAGATTTGATAAGTCAAAGCAAGGGTGAAATGTTTTTGCCGAATCAGGATAAGCCAAAGCTGCACTATAAGCTTGCAAAGCCATCTGCCGGAAAAGAAAGTGAGTATTTTAATGCTCTGCATACAGTGGTTGATACAATAAACGGCGAAATGTGAACGTGTTGTAAACAATTCGTGAAAGAAATTAAAAAAATTTAAAAAAAGACTGGAAAAATATTTAAAAATAGTGTATAGTATAAAAATACAGGATGAATCTATAAAAAGGAGAGATAAGATTGGATAACGAAAACAAGGATTTTCAGGGTACGACCGAAGAATCCGAAATGCAGAAAAAAGTCCGCGAGGACATAAGCAGCAAGATTGCTGACGCAGCAGCCGAAATTCCTGAGGAAATCGCAGCAGCCGAGGCGGCAGATGAAGAAGCTGAAGCTGACAGTGAAACCGCTGCTGAAACCGCAGAATCGGTAAGTGCCGAGGAGGCAGAAAACCAGGAGCTTGACGAAATGTATGCAGAGCCTCCAAAGGAGCCGAAGAAGGTTACCATAACACTCGGCAGCTTTATTATGTCGCTTATTGGCACGGCTGTAATAGGCGCTTTGCTGTTGTTTGTCGGAATGCAGATTCCCGGCTGGATAGAAAGCAGACCTGAAGGAAAGACAGCGGCAAAGGTTGACGGAACAGCTATAACGGATTTGGATATGAAGTACTATATCTATATCGCGGCAAACGATTATTTTACAGATAACAACAACGATGGTTCGGCAAAAATCGCGGATTATGACTGGAGCCAGACCGGTGAGGACGGAAAAACAGCGGAGCAGATCGTAAAGGATAAGGCTTTGGAATCTGCGGTAGGCGAGGTCTTGATAATGAACCTCGGCGACAAGAACGGCGCTGAATGGGATAAAGCAGCGTCTGAGGAAAAGGCAAACAGCCAGACCGATCAGCTTGTAAACAGCTATGGCGAGGAGCTTATTACTCTTAATGCACAGGCGCAAGGACTCAGCTCTATCAAGCAGTATAAGCGTAAGATAGTTCAGTTTGAGCATTTGCAGGCAGTTGAAACCGATATGGAAAGCAATCCCTCAAAGTATTATCCGGAGGATACCTCGGTGCTCAACGATTACATTGCTGAGGGTAAAGGTTCTGCAAAACATATTCTTATAAAGAATGATGACGGTTCTTCCACCGGTACAACCGAGGACGGGCAGGAAGCTGCTCCGGCAGAGGATAAGCGTGCAAAGGCAGAGGAAATCTTAGGCCGTATCAATAACGGTGAGGACTTTGACGCTTTGATGAATGAGTTTAACGAGGACACCGGAGAAACAGAGGCGGGATATACTTTCACCGCAGGCGAGATGGCTGCTCCGTTTGAAAAGGCAGCATTTGCTCTTAAAATCGGCGAGGTCAGCGATATTGTAGAAAGCCAGTACGGTTATCACATAATCAAGAGAATCCCCGGACGTTATGAACTTGAGGGTTATCTCAAGGAAAAAGCAAAGATTAAGACCACTTCTGTATTTGATAAGCTTTCCGTAAGCGATATCCTTAAAGAGGTTGATACAGCAACAACAGACTTCCAGACAATGTATTCACAATCTCAGCAAAAGACAAGTAAATAAAAAACAGTCTTGAAAATCAAGGCTTATGCCTAATGAAAACCGCCGTAATACTGATGTATTACGGCGGTTTTTTTGACTGCTATGTTAAATAATTATAATTAAACTAAAACTTTAAATCATTATTATATCGTTCTCTGGCAAAAATCCATAGGGTATCTTTTATCGCGTCACCGTCATTATTAAGATTGTATACACAAAGCGTTATCATTTCACCGTTTAATTTTTTATAGCTTATCCTCGGTATATTTCCCTCTGATAACTGCTTTTTTAACACATTGTAATTTGAAAAACTCATAAGCGCTCTTTGAAAATCCGGATGAACAGCTTCGTCAACATACTTTATAAATCTTTTGGAGAAGTTTTCATTAGCACGATAACGTTCAGGATATGCTTTTGCTAAAATTATATGTGACGTATCTGCATCCATGGATATCCTTAAAATTCCGTTGAAGTACTCTCTTGACTCCAATAGTATAGTGTCAATCTCGCGGGGATTAAAGGCGCCCTGTATATAGGCTATATCATCATCACTGTATACGCTTGTCTGTTTTTTGTTTTGATAATAGCTTGCTTTTGAATCATACATTCTGCCCTCGGCTTCTTTTATCAATTCTTTGATGTCGGTGTTATGTGCTTTGTATGACATTCCTATTGCAACGTGATAATCTGTCTTTTCAAGCTCTGTCAAAAATATTTCAATAAGTTTTTTCACCGTTTCGCGCTTTGTATTTTTGATAAAAATTAAAAATTCATCACCGCCAACACGGTATATTTTTTCGTGTGAAAAAACGTTTTTAAGATTATTTGCAATAAATATAAGCATCTCATCTCCGGCGGCATGTCCGTAATTGTTATTTATGATATGCAGCTCATTGACATCAATAAAGACACATGCAATATCTGAAAGTTCCTCTTTATTCAGTTCAGCCAAATCTTTTTTGTATGCAACACGGTTCAAAACGCCTGTAAGAGCGTCTGTAGTTGCCTCAATTTGAGTGCGGTTTAAACGTTTTTTATTATAAATGGCAATCGAAAAACAAACAGCTATTTCGGCAATAAGATTTTTAGCAAAATATTTATTTTTTGGATTTACCACACCGAGAATACCGTTGTTATTGTTATAGGTAATTGCTGAAAAAATCACTTCTTCAACACCATATTTTTTAAAGAAATCATAAAGCCTTTTATCCTGCCTTAAAAGATTTTCATTCGTTTTGACGTCCGTTACGTACATATTTGAATTGTCCTTGCTTTTTAATCCGAAGGCGTAGCGGAAAAGCTCAGATTTAAAATGCTCTCTGTATGCATCTGTGATTATTTGTTTGTTTGATTCGGTTTCGACATGATCATGAATCTCTCCGCGCTCATCAATAAACATTGCCGAACGTGATTTTGAAGACTCGGCAATCATTTGCAGTGATTTTGTAATATTTTGCGGTTTTTGGTTTATTTCAAGAAGTATTTTTTTTATTTCTGAAGCCGTATGTATGACGGCATTTTTCTTTTTCTCATTCCGTATGAAAATAAGGAAATACCCTATGATTATAAACAGCATTGACCATAGCGCCAGCATCATGGCTCCGGTCATAATTTGCATTTCCTTAAATAAATCCGATTCATATCTTCCGAGAATAACTCCCCAGTTTATATTATCAAGGCTTGAGAAGTAAACATAGATATCCTCGTTTCTGAATGTTGATTTAAATGAGGAAAAACCGCTTTCCTTTGTCATAAAATCATCATAATTATGATGATTGTCATATTCACGGTCTATAAACATTGTCAGTTCGCTCGGTGTTTCGTTAAAAGTATCGACAATAAACCTTCCGGTTTCCTTATCATAGACAAAAAGCTGTGCGTTGAGCCCGCTTACGTAATCCTTGTACTTGCCACTGATTGTATCAAGCGAAATACCGCCGTACAGGATGCCGACTGTTTTTCCGTCGGATATAATAGGAGCGGCGCATCTGATAATTTCCTTTTCGCCTATTGTCAGGTTTATCATTCTTCCGCTTATGTATTCACCTTTTTCTGCCTCGGCTTCAAATGAAATCTTCCCGGTTAAATCAATGATTCCGCGCTTAGTGACAAAGGTATTGTCGGGGTTTAATATACCGATATTTGAAACCAAGCCTATAGGCTCAAAAGAGCTTAGCATTATATCATATGATCTTCCGTCGGCATAAAGCGTTGCGGCAAAATTCGCTAAATTGACAAGATTTCTTCTGTCAGCTTTAATTCTGATTGATAAATCCTTTTTGATGTATACAGCTTCTGTGCGGAGTTCATCATATGCTTTGTTTTCGGCATCGTGATAAAAGAAGTTCATCAGTACGGCAAATACAATGCATATTAAAAGCAGGGCGGTAATGGTACTGTATAGAATATTCCATTTTTTTGCTTCAAATCTTACAGTCATTTCTTATCCTGCCTCCTGCCGCTACAACTTTATAATATTTGCCCTGTTTAAATCGTTTTGTCCCCCTAATAGGAATGTGATGCTCTGTCAGATATATAAAAAAATCACTCCGAAGCGCAACAAGATTACTTTATGTTGTATTAGGGGGTGTTATATGCATAATTTACATTATTTTACCATCTAAACAGCCATTTGTCAACAATTTTCGGTAGGTTAGAATACAGTTTACTGAATTTCGTCAGGTTTAGGTAATCCGAAACAAATATTTGTTTATGTTTTGCAATAAGCAATATGATGGTGCATCTTTAATATGCAAAATATTGTTCAATATTATCCGCCCGTTTTGTAAAGTTACTGCGTGTGACAATATGCTGTCGGAGCATTTAGCCGAAAGAAACGGACATATATTATTTGACTCATTTAAGAGTCAAATGAATATATGTCCGTCTTTGTATTTTTTATTGCAGATTTATCTGTTCTGATTGCGTAAGCGGAAACAGCTTGTTAATCTCCGAAGCATATTCCGATTTCGCGTCCGGATTTGATTTCGGAGCAATCGGGCGGAACGGTTTTTAATTTTCCTGCAACCTCGCTTAAAGGAACAGGTACAATCTCATTATTTTTCAAAGCTACCATGTATCCGTATTTTTTATTTTTAATCAGCTCCGCAGCTGCCGTGCCGAAGCGTGTTGATAATACTCTGTCATACGGGCAGGGCGCGCCGCCGCGCTGAAAATGGCCCGGAACGGTAACGCGGATTTCATCACCTGTCTGCTTTCCGATCTCATCGGCAATTCTGTATGAAATTGACGGGAAACTCATTTCCTCGCGGCTTTTTTTAAATTCCTTCTTTTTCATTTCCGATTCAGCGGCTGAGATTGCTCCCTCTGCCACCGCAAGTATGGAAAATCCCTTGCCCTTTTCATCTCTGCGCCGGATTTCCTTTACAACGCTGTCGATATTATACGGGATTTCGGGTATCAGAATTATATCCGCGCCGCCTGCCATGCCGGCGTATAAGGTAAGCCACCCTGCCTTGTGTCCCATAACCTCCACCACAAAAACGCGTCTGTGTGAGGTTGCGGTAGTGTGAATACGGTCGATAACGTCCGTTGCAACCTCCATTGCACTGTGAAAGCCGAATGTCATATCAGTACCCCAGATGTCATTATCTATTGTTTTGGGCAGTGTAACAACATTAAGACCGTTTTGGCTCAGAAGATTTGCGGTTTTGTGTGTTCCGTTTCCACCGAGAACAACAAGACAGTCAAGTCCCATCTGTGCGTAGTTCTGCTTCATGTTTTCAAGCTTATCCTCAGGATTGCCTATTTGCTTTAATATTTGTTTAAACGGTTGGCGTGATGTGCCGAGAATGGTTCCGCCCAGAGTCAAAATTCCCGAAAAATCACTTTCGCTCATTACCGAATAATCTCCGTCTATAAGACCACTGTAGCCGTTATGGATTCCGTATACCGCAAGTTCTGAGCCGAACTCCTTATATAAAGCCTTTGCTACGCCGCGGATTGCAGCGTTTAGTCCCTGGCAATCTCCGCCGCTTGTTAAAATACCTATTTTCTTCATTATTTTTCTTCTGCCTTTCCTTTTGTATTATTATCTGCCGCGGCATATGCCCCGTCATAGAAGTATTCCTGTGAGTTAAGGAGATAATCCCCTCCGGCAGCGTGTATATAGCTTCCGTTGTTTTGCTGTATCCGCGCTTTTACATTATCCTTCATCATTACACTGAACATATCCAAAATACGTTTTTTTACTTTGCTGTCATATATCGGTGCTGCAATTTCCACGCGGTGCAGAGTGTTTCTGGTCATAAAGTCGGCAGAGCTTATATATACCCTGCTGTCGGCGCCGCTGCCAAAGATATATACGCGCGAATGTTCAAGATACCTGCCGACAATGCTTCTGACAGTTATATTTTCGGTTTGCTCCGGTATTCCCGGAATAAGACAGCATATTCCTCTGACTATCATCTCGATTTTCACGCCGGCGCATGACGCTTTTATAAGGCGGTCTATTATACGCTTGTCTGTTACGGAATTTACTTTTACTCCGATATAGGCGGTATGTCCGCTTTCAGTTTTCGCAATTTCTTCGTCAATCATATCAAGCAGCTTGTTCTGCAGACAGTTCGGCGCTGCAAGAAGATGCTCGGTTTTTTCAATCGTTTTGCCGATGGCAAGCTCATTCAAAACCTCCGCAGCCTCTCTGCCGATTTCCTCAGAGGCGGTAATCAGTGCGTAATCTGTATACAGGGCGGCGGTTTTTTCGTTATAATTACCTGTACCGATTTGAGTTATATATTCAATAGAGGCTTCGGTTTTACATGTAATAAGACATAGCTTGGAATGAACCTTGAGATGGTCAAGACCGTATATTATACGGCAGCCTGCTTCCTCAAGCCGCTTTGACCATTCGATATTGTTTTCCTCGTCAAATCTTGCGCGCAGCTCCATAAGAACCATGACTTCTTTTCCATTTTCCGCTGCCTCTATGAGCGTCTGAACTATTTTAGAAAACTTTGATACCCTGTAAAGAGTCATTTTTATCGAAACGACCGTCGGATCGTTTGCAGCCTCGGTCAGAAGCCTGATAAACGGTTTTATGCTCTCATATGGATATGACAGCAGAATATCGCCCTTTCTGACCTGCGCGGTCATGCTTTCGCCGCTGTTTACCATCATTGGCGGCTGCGGCTCACGCGGGGGATAAAACAGCTCGGT
Organism: uncultured Eubacteriales bacterium; assembly: GCA_905205855.1. Classification (GTDB taxonomy): domain Bacteria; phylum Bacillota; class Clostridia; order Monoglobales; family Monoglobaceae; genus Ructibacterium. Next base: position 15,213 of record CAJLFL010000022.1, read on the forward strand.
TTTATTCTTCAAAAAGTCTTGTATGCCGCTTATAAAGCCTAAATCAAGAGGACTGTCTGAGCAGAAAGCACGTCCTTTCGGCAGATTAAGCATACTGCAAAGATAAGTTAATGTATCATCCGATATTTTTTCTGAAAGCTCCAGCTTGACCGGACAAAGCT
>CAJLFL010000023.1 GCA_905205855.1 uncultured Eubacteriales bacterium
GGAACCTCCGCCGCCACCGCCGCTGCTCTTTTGGGCAGTGGTAACAGTAAATTCCTCGCTTGTAATATCGTGTGTTGCGTCGGCTGCCGCTCCGCTGAGCACTACATCAACGGTATATTCTGTGCCTGCCGCAAAGCTGCCACTTAAAATATAGCTTTTATTATCCGCTGACGCTATAACCTCTGCAAGTGTAATTGTTCTGTTGCTGCTGTCCTTTACAACAAAGTTTGACTTTGTAAGCCCTTCAATCTCACGGTCAAGAACTACTGTGATATATGTTCTTCCCACCGCTCCGGCAGAAGCGCTTATCGAAATTTTGGTGATTTCAACATTACCGTTTACATAAGCAATCTCATAATTGCCTGAGGTCAGACCGGCTGCACTTGTTACGCCGGTGTAGGTATCAACAGCCGTCTGTCCGTTAATACTGCTGTCATAGCTAAGCTTCAGCTCGCCGCTCAATACGCTTTCATCCTCGCCGTTTACAAAGCCGGAATATTCGACTTCAAGTGCAGGATTTTCAGCTCCGTATTCGCGGCTTACATCCTTGACCTTAATCGTAAGCGGTGCTTTGGCAACGGTCAGTGTTCCCGTGCCGCCGACTTCAAGAATAAGGTTGTCGGTTTCGCTGCTTGTCAGCTGTGCGGATATTGCGTATCCGTTTTCGTTTGCGGGTGCATTTGCCGCTGTACCGTCACTTGTAAATACCGTGCTCTTTGTAAATTCCGCAAGCTCAGCCGCTGTAATCAGATTGTTGTCGCTTTCAAGCTCAAAGACCGGAGTTTCGCCGTATACCTTGCTCGTATTCTTTGGCTTAACCACGATTTTCGCCTTGTTTATTACAAAGCTTTGCGCTGCGCTAAACTCATAATTTCCTTTTCCGATAACATTAACGCTTGCTGTGCCTGCATTTGTATTGTCGCTGTATGAAAAGTCATAGTCTGTCTGCGGATTAAGCGTTATACCATCAACCTTTACAGTAACGGAGGGCTCTTTTGCCGTGCCGTCATAGGTGAATGAGGCATTGTCAAATGTGATTTCCGGTGCATGAGTATTCTTTTGAACAGAATATGCTGCAGCGGCATTGCCGCTGAAGTTTCCGATACCGTTAATTTTAATCTCCTTTGCTCCTGCATTTGTCATATCAGCAGGATACTCAACGGTATAATCTGCATTTTCGGTCAATTTGGTATCGTTCATCTTTACCGTAACGGTCGGTTTTTGTTCGCTGCCGTTATAGATAAAGCTGTCAGAGTCAAGTGATACTGTTATATCATTGCTGCTTATATCCTTTGGCTGAATTGTAACATCTATATCTGCTTCGGCAGATTGATAAAGATTACTGTCACTCGGAGTAAATACAACCGTGTACTTTTTGCTGTCACTGACATTTGTCGGTGCACCGGTCTTAAAGCTCCATGTGCCGTCAACCTTGTTAGTATTATATGTTGCCGTGCCTTTAATGCTTTCGTTCGGAACAGGACTGCCGTTATAAACCGCGGTAATGGGATTTGCCGAAAGCACAGGTATATATCTGTCGGTCAGAACAATTTTAAATTCAAGTGTATCACGGTATTCCTGATTGGTACAGTAGTTTCGGTCATCAGATTCAATTTTTACTTTTACCGTAAATACCTTGCCTGCATCATCGGAGGTAAGACCGTCCTTAATTTTAAAATGGATTTTACCGTCTATTTTGTACCCTGTACCGAGAATTTCAGAGCCTTTCTGAGAGTCATTCGCCGACCAGACTTCATATGTATTATTATCGTTTGGCGTTCCGAATTCACTTGCCTCGATTGCATATTCGGATGTGTCGTTATAACGTATATATAATGTCAGGTCGTGACAGCCCTCAATCAGCACCGGTAGGATTATGCCGCCGGACGATACTGTTTCTTTGTAAATAGTATAGTTTTTGGCATTATCGGTTTCGTTTAAGGTCAGCTCTGTTTTACCTCGATTGTGATAGTCTGCATCCGGTGTATCAAATTCAGCTTTTCCTACTGTATAGTCTTCCGGATTAAGATAAACCTTATTTTCCGGTGAATTATGTCTGTTAAATTCAACCGATTCATATTCGGCAGCGGTTGTTCCGTCATATGTTTTTGTTTTGTATTTTACGGTGTAGGCAAGAGGCATCTTTGCTATTTTGCAGGAATTTATCAGCTGCGGCTCCGTGCTGTTGTGGTTCTTGTCGCCGATTACTCTGTAATACACTGTGTATGCGTCATTGGCGTTTTTGCCTGTTATAGCTGATGTGCTCCAGGATTCTTCGTTATCGGGTGTGGCGGTATACTCAATAATATATCCGCTGTTTTCCTTTACAGAGCCGAGTGTGTGAAGAATCTGATCCTTGCCGTTATATTCAAGCCTGTCAATCGCTGCCGGCGGCTCATAGTCCGCACCGTCATCAAGCTTTCCCGAAACAAGGTCAGCCTTGTTTACCGTTACCTTACAGGACACTGTTTTTGAGTATCCTTCACGGGTGATTTGACATTTATACTCATATTCTCTTGCTTCCGTAAGATTGCTGTCGGTGTATTCGTATTCTGTTTCGCCTGTAAGCTCAACACCGTCCCTGAACCACTTGTATGTCGTATCACCGGTGTAAGTGGGCAGGTCGTCTTTTTCTGCCGTCAGAGTTACGGAATTACTGCCGTTGTATGTCTGTACGCTTTCGCTTGGAGTCAGTCTTTCGTTATAAAACGGTATAGACACAACCATGACGTTTTCAATCACTTTTTTGCTGAGTTCCTCATCACTTGCCCATGTACCGTCGGTGTGCCTTAATGTTAGGCTTGATGATATAAGGTCGGATAAGGTACAGTTTTCATCTGTGATTTCTATTTTGCCGTATGTTCCGTTCTGGAGCATGTTTTTAATTCCGCTTCCGTCAATGATTTTGAGAATATCGACAGTGCTGTTGCCTGACATACTGATATATCCGCCGTCCTCAAGTGTGACTGCGCCTATATGTCCATCAGCAATGTTCAGACTGCCGCCGTTTTTGACAATCAGTGACTTTCCGTCTGCAAAGCTGAGCTTTGTGTTTATCCCTTTTGATGCTGTGTAATTCACTTTGGCTCCGTCTATAACAATGTCATCAGCCGAGGTAAAGCTGTCGCCCATAACGGTTACGTATTCATCACTTGTGATTGTACCGCTGAAAACCTCCTTAATATCTGTGTAGTATTTGTGATTGTCATTATTCGGATAATCGCCGATTGAGCCTGCAAGCTTTGCGGAGCAATACATACATTTATCATCAACAGCGTCGGCGTGCGGGCATCTTATCGGAATGAGATCACTGTTCAGGAAAGTGGCGTTTGACTGCCTAAATAACTGATCGTTTCTCAGATACTCGCCTTTATGAGTTTTAAAGATATATCCGTCAGCAAGCAGCTCTGCTCCGGAGGTTTCATTTTCTGAATTTATCGAACCGAATCTGCCGCCCGAAAAAGCAAACTTCAAGCCGCTGCCGTATAGATACAGATTGCGGATATACAAATTCTCCGGCGCGGTAATATGCAGATACTCCTTTGAGGTATCGGTGGTAAAGACAACAATATCATTGATATAGCAGGCATCTTTAAATTCGTCCGTAATATACAGCTCTGCGGTGTCTCTTAAAAAGATTTTGCCGTATAATATTCCCTGGTCCTTTGTAGATACAAGCGTCATCTTTCCGCCGTAGAGATCTAATTCGACTATATTATCGTAATAACCAAAGGTTTTACCGTTCAGGTCAAATGTAAAGTCACCGGTTTTTATGATAATATCGACAGGCGTGCTGTCATTCGCATCATTTGCGATATTTTTAAGCAGCTTTACCGTACAGCCGCTGTTTTCCGTTTTTTGCGCCTCGGCAAAGGCGTCCGCTATATTGGCATAAAAGCTTGTGCTGCCGTTAAGGCTGAGCGATGCAGCGTGCTGCAGACCGCATACCTGACATAAGCCGTCATCTGAAATATTCGTATGCTTGCAAGCCGAGCCGCATATCGTGCATACGCCGTCCGTAAAGCTGTGATTACATTTCTCTGCCGTTATGCTCGTATTTTTTTCAACATACATACCTGCATGCATAACGGTAAGATTAAAGCTGTATTCGCCGGTTTTGGAATCATCATCAGGTATCGTGTATTCCCATACGACAGTTTTATCTGCCGAAGAATAAGTGCCGTTATAATTTATATTGCGGCTGCCGCCGGGAAGAACTACATCAAGCTCTTTTAATAATATGCCGCTTTCCGGTATGGCAGGACAGTCCTCGTCAAATTCCAAACCGGCCTTGACATATACCTTCTGCCCGGTATAGAAATTGGCGTCCGTTGCGGAAGCTGTCGGATTTGTTGATATGACAACGTTATTTATTCTAAAGGGTATAGGAGCAACGGTTACATCCGTCAGTGTTGTAGCAGAGGTTAAATCCGTTATCCAGTTATTGTCCTTGTCTTTAAAGGTATAACCGGTATCAAGCATATTGCTCAAGCCGTGCAGAGCTGTTATTTTTCCGTATGTACCGCCCTGCAGCTTGACGGCGTTGACAGTTCCCTCAAGAGCGCTGATATAACCGCTTCCCTTTATCGTATTCTGATAAATGCCGTTAAACGTGAGTACGTTGCCGTCACCGAGATCGATTTTCTTGCCGTTCAAATCAAAATTAACATTTTTGCCTAAGTTAAACGTCAAATCGCCGTTAATGCTTAAATCCGATTCAATAACGATTGTATCGTTGTTCTTGGCAGCATTATATGCGGCTTCAAGAGTTTCATAGCAGACAGCGCTTTCGCCCTCGCCTATTTTTGCTGCATAGCTGCGGCCGCAGGCGCATGTTCCGCCGGTGAAGGAATGTGTATGTGCTTTAACGGCTATATCGTCGGTGTATTCGCTGACGGTGCCGTTTATGACTTCATCGGTCGGCTGCCGAGTATCCCAGTCATATTTTACAAATGCAGTACCGCTCGGCAGACAGTTCATTATAGGAGTCCCATCCGGCATACTTATTCCGTATATAAGAACATCACCCTCAGAAAGCGAAACCGATCCGGACTCCACGTGAACGGCAGGATATATTTTATCCGGGCCTGCTTGTGAACCCTTAATATATACATTTTCGCCGACTGTCAGATTTCCGTCGCGTATTTCAATGGCGTAATTCGCGAAGGAGCTGCTATGGACCTGCTGTACCTTTCCGTTTGTCAATTCTATATTTCCATTAAAAACGGTAAGCGGTATTCCTCCTTCCGGAGCAGAAAGAGTTTTGCCGTTCAGGTCAATAGTCAGGTTTTGGTGGTATGAATAACTATTTGCATATACCTTCTCTGATAAATCGGTTAATACGTTTATTATGCCTCCGTACATGCATGCAGCACTCGCGGCAGCAGACAGTGTATTATAAAACTCTCCCTCATACTTTGCGGCGGCAGGTGCTCCGCATCTTTTACATATGCCGTTTGTATCGTAATAATGCTTGTTGCTGCATAACTTTACTACCTTTACACCGCTCGGCAGCTCTGTGATGCTTTCGTCCGACAAATCAATCTTATATTCGTCAGCATTGACATACATATAGCCGCGGTATAAAAAGTCTTCAAGCAGCTTATGTGTTTTTGCCTTAATACCGCATATGCTGCCATAAAATTCTCCGTATTCGGCTCTGTTGGAAAACTCAAAATTTTCAATATACATTCCAATCTTGTCGCCGCTGATTTTTGTTTCTGAATTGCTGCCGGTTAATACGGGGTTGCCGCCGTTGCAATATACACCGTAATATGTATCACTGTTCAGGATGCCGTCGGATATGCCGAAATTTGTGTTTTCACCCATGTATACAGCGCTGCGGTACGGCTTGGTAGCGTCGTCGTCTTTGGCTGCTATATTATTGAGCGTGGCATAATACAGAAAGAAATCCGAGAGTACAGTCGTTCCCGACGAGTATGTGCCGGATACGCTGACGGTACATACGTCCTGATCGTTCGGACAGTTGTTGACTAACGTGCCTCGCGAGCTCGGCAAACCGTAAGCCGTGAATGACGTTCCGTTGATAATATTAAACAGACCTTCGGTCGGACTGTTGTAGCTGCCCGAAAGAGTATGCCCCCTCAGATTGAGTGTAATATTGTTGCCGCCGTCAAGCGTAATATTTGTCCCCGCCGGTATTTCGGCATCATCAAGCAGATTTATATAGATATACGTTCTGCTCTGGGTGGTTGTATAATTATCCGCATACTCAAAAGCATTGATAATATCATCAAACTCAAGCGGTTCGCCTAAATCGGTGCCGGCAATCGTTATCGTCACACTTGCGATACTGCTGCCTGAGGCAAGCGGAGCAATATCATCCTCCTCCGTATCCGGCGGTGATACGACCTCGCTTTGTTCAGTCTGATCCTCCGGGTCTGCCGGGACATCCAAATCATCCCGGTTCACCTGAATATCCGCGTCCTCTGTCTGCACAGCCCCGGCTTGGAGGACGTCCTCCAAGCCTTCTGCCGATATACCTATCGGCAGAAGACTGAAAAGCATTGACATACATAATAACATACTTAAAAACCGTTTTTGCATTGTCTTCTCCTTTTCTGAATATACTTATTATATTATACACTGATTATATCATATAGGAAATAATGTGTCATCATTCCAAAGTATGACATGGTATATACTGTTTTTTGCTAAGGCTCACAGGAATAATATTGCTGAATATATCCTGTCGGTTTATATAAAAAATACAGCAATTTTCCCATAAAAAGCCTTAATCATACTTTGGGATGATGACAAGAAAAGATGGTTGTGATATATTTATGTTATAATACTTATAGTGCATTATAATATGCGGAAAGGGAGAAGACAATGCAAAAACGAATTTTAAGTATTCTGACGGTGTTTGCAATGATGATTACTATTCTTCCCGATGTTGTTTTGGCGTCGGGCGGAAGCGGCACGGCAAGCGATCCGTACAAAATTTCTACGGCAGCAGAACTTGAAGGCATAGGCGATGGTGCCGCAGGTACATACTATCTGCTGGAAAACGATGTAAATGTTGACCGCTCCTTTAAAACGATAGAGTCGTTTAAAGGAATTCTGAACGGCAACGGCAAAAAAATAACAGGTATTGATACATATACAGAGGTAACGTATGACGACAGCAGCGGAAAATTAGTTAAAACTACAAGCGGTGCGCTTTTCGGTACAATAGAAGCTGCGGCGGTAATATATAATCTTACGCTTGACAATCCTAAGTTTTCGGATTTGCATAAGGATATTCCGGAAAAAAAAGGAGGCTATCAGCACTATTACAGAGGTATACTTGCGGTGACCAACAGAGGTCTGATAGATTCCCTGACTGTAAACAATGCTGACATAAAAGCCACAGCCCATAGAGATATTTCAACTTGCGAGAGTACCTATACCGCACATAATTTTGGCGGTATTGTGTACGAAAATACCGGAAAGCTGATAAACTCCTCTATAAGCGGAAATTTAAATATAGCCGATGGACATCACATGGCAGGGGTTGCGGTTATAAACAGTGGTACAATAGCAAATATGAGGTCAAGCATAAATGTTATACTTAATGCAAACAGTGGGTATAACAGTAGAACGCTGATGAATGTTTCATGCGGTGTTTCAAATAATTACGGCTTAATTTATAATTTATGGACGGACGGCAAAATAAGCAGTACGATATCCCCATATGAACCCTGGCCGAATATTAACGGATATATCTGCGCCGGAAACGAGGAAGGCGGAAGAATAGTCAACTGCTATTATAAAAAGACCTCAAGCGAAAAGGATGTAACAGGAGGCGTAAGCAGTGCAGGAGACGGCACGAAAGAAAACATTGTCGAAAAATCTTCTTTAGACAGCACAATATATAACAATAATACGGCGTCTTCCGACATTATAGGTCTTAAAAAGCTGAACGATACAACACAGCCGAATATCGTCACATGGAATATGGGCAGCGAGATTGTGAAAACAGAGCTTGTTTACGGCAGTGCAACAGTAAGCCTACCGATTGCGGTAAATGACGACTATTACTGCGAAAGCTGGAAGGTCAGTGACGGCACAACAATAAACAGTTCCGAAAGCTATACGGTAACAAAAAACGTAAGCTTTACCGCACAGAATCCGCAGGGAAGATATTATCCCGTGTTCAATGGAACTGTAAAGCTCTTTCCGGATACAACGGCTCTGCCGGAATACGAATATAAGTGGAAACAGGTTGGCTCTGACGATTTTGTTGAGGCTCCGTCAGATGCCGATATTGCATATTCCGGCGGAATGAAAAGATATGCGGCAAAAGGCTCAACATATGACAGTAGCTTTTCAGAAGAATATACCGGCGGTTTTAAGGTAAATGACTATATTTATATCAGATATAAAATTGCAGAAAACAACGGCAAGCTCAAGAGCGGTACTTTTAACATGTATGACGGTTATATACCGGCGTTTAGAGTATTCAAGGTTACTGTTAATGCGGATAATATATCAGAATATTTTGATGTTAATATTCCGACAGATCAGAAGTATCTTGCAAACGGCGATTATACATTCCCGACAGCTGCGGCAAAAGCCGATGCAAGTCTTGTGTATAGCGGGAATCCTGTAATTTCATATACCGATGCAGACGACAAAGAGGTTGCTGACAAGCCTACAGATGCCGGCACATATAATGTTCGGTTTTCAATAGATGCTGACAGTAATTTTTACGGTTTTAATAATCTGAATATCGGCAAATTTACAATCGGCAAGAGAGACGTGTCTGAAAGTGAAAGTAAAATTGTGTTTGATAAGCAGGGGTATCGTTACGGTGATACGGTCAGTATAAACGCAGGCATAAAAGCAAAAACCTCCTCTGGCGGAACGGTGGATTATGTAAAAGAAGGAACACTGAAGCTTTATGTAGATGACAGCACCGAGCCTTACGACGGTCTGGAGAAAGCTGTACTCGGTGACATTGTTCAGTTCAACGTAACCGGTTTGGAGCTTGGAAATCATAAATTCAAGGTTGAATATTCCGGAAGCGATAATTATGAGGCAAAAACCTTTAATGTAAATACCGCTGTATCAAAAAGTATACCGACAATAAACTTCAGCTTTGATAAAGATACATATACCTACGGTGATGATATACTGCTTACGGTCAGCGCTCCGGACGACAATCTGGTGATAAAGGACTATAAGGATGATAATGAAACCGAGGAATACACAAATGCCGATATTGAGTATGTAGGTCAGGATTCGGGCAAGTTTGTATACAAATATAATAAGCCCAAATCGGGAAATCACTATATAAAGGTGATATACAACGGTTCTTCATATTACGACACAGGCTCTAAAAAGCTGGTGGGAACAGTCAAAAAGGCAAAGCTTGAACCGACCGTAAATCTGAGAAAATCAAACTGGCATTACGGTGATGATGTAAAGGTTTATGTAACGGCGGCTGATCCGGCAGGAGTTTTGGGTGATGGCAATACCGAGACTGCAACATATACCGTAAAGCTGGTGGATGGCAATGGCGTTGTTGTATACACAGGCACAGCAGCCGGAAGCATACCTGCAGATGATTTTGAAATCGGCTTTGACGAAAAGGTTGCAGCAGGTGAATATACTGCAAAACTGACAATCAAATTTGAAGACGGTTCGGATTATGAAACATATGCTGGCTACGAAGGCATACTTAGTGTAGGAAAGGCAGAACCTATACGCAGTGATTTTGAAATTAGTGCCTCAGGACTTAGGTACGACAAAAATCCGCATATTATACAGGTTGGTTCAAGGCGTGAAGGCATGGGCGATATTACCGTTTTGTATGAGGACGTAAATAACCGGGGTACATTAACGGGAGAAGCACCGACAAACGCAGGTTTATATAATATATATGTAAATGTTACCGAGGGCACCAACTATACCTCGGTGAATGGACTGCTTGTAAGCACAGTGCAGATATTGAGAAAGAATCCCGAAAGCTCTGAATTTAGTGTTACTTTAAATTCATCCTCGGACAGAGCGTTTACCTATAACGGTTTGCCGGTTTCGGCAGAGGTTACTCCGGCAGAGGACGGAATCTTTAATATAACAAAGGTGCAGTATTTTAAGAAGGACGCAGACGGCAATTATACTGTTTTGTTAAGTGAGGCGCCGACAGCTCCGGGAGAGTATGCCGTTAAATGTGATACGGAAATATCAAGTAACTATCGTGCGGCAACCGAGCTTACGGTCGCAGAATTTACAATAGAAAAAGCAAGTACTGTGATAACATTAAGCGAGCCGTCAAAGGCGGAATACACAACAGAGGAGGAGGTAATCGTTAAGGGAGCGTTAAGCCGAAACGGCGATTCGGCACAGTTCCCCTCCGGTAGAGTAACGGCGATTGCCGCAGACTCAATCGGTTATGGATATATAGACGAAATGATTGGCGAAAACGGTGAATTTGAGATAGCAGTTCCAACCGAAGTTAAAGCATATACTATTGTTGTAAACTACGGCGGTGATGATAATTATTCGTCATACCAAACCAATGACGTGCAGCTTAATGTCGTAAAGACACCGGTAAGCTTTAGAGTAAGCGGAACCGAGCAGCGGTATTCGCCCGGTATCGAAAGACAAATTACGGTAGAAAACAATACAAAGAAGCTGACAGGCAGCGATATCGAGGTCAGATATTATCCTGTGGACGAAAATAACGGAGTGCTAAGCTCTGTGATACCTGTTGTAAAGGCTGTTTCTGCCGGAAGATATATGTATGTGATTTCTCTGAGCAGTGATGCAGCAAAACGCTATCAGATACAAAACGAATTTAAGGTAAGCAGCACTGATATACCGGATTTCAGCCTTTACGGAAACGCAGGGTATCTGGACATAAAGTCCGGTACTGAGGAAACGCAGAAGCCTATATACTTCCAAAGCGGAATAGTAAATAAAAAGACGACCGATGCGCCGTTTATAAATCCGCTTACGAATGATAATGCAAGTACGGTTATATATAAATCAAGCGACGATACAATCGCCTCTGTTGCGGCAGACGGAACAGTTACCATTCATAAAGCGGGAAGCGTTACCATAACGGCAGAAAGCGTAAAGAGCGGCACAACACCGGTTTATGCAAGCTATTTGCTCAGCATAGGCAGAGAAGCCGTTAAGATTTCCGCTGTGGATAAGGAAATAACATACGGCGAGGAGTTTACAGGTACAGACGTTGTTTATCCTGACGGTATGAGCGCAGCAGACTTTGGCGGAACTCTCGGATTTAAGACTGATTATTCTGCCGGCAAAAAGGTCGGCACATACGACATTACGCCGTACGGACTTACATCCGATGTATACGAAATAGTTTTCGAGGGTGCTTATCTGACGGTTAATCCAAAGGTGCTTGGTGCAAACGACTTTACCGTTTCGGCAGCCGATAAGGTTTATGACGGAACAAATACGGTAAAGTTGTCGGTTACAACAGCAATACAGGACATCAAGGCTTCTGCAGAGGGTGCGTTTGTTGATGTAAACGCCGGTGCAGATAAAGAGGTACTCTATACGATAAACGAGATTACCGGAAAGGACGCTCAGAACTACGTTCTTGAAAACGGCGCTGTTGACGGCACTGTATCGGCAAGCATTGAAACCGCAAAGGTTACTGTTATATGCGCGCCGTCTACAACCCGTACATATGACGGAAGCGTTCAGAACGTTGAAATATCCGCAATGGCAAACGGCAGAGCTTTTACGGACTTCAGTATAAAGTATATGCAAAACGGTGCAGAGGTACAGCCGGTTAATGTTGGTGTATACACTGTTACGGCTGAAACATCAGACGCGAATTATAAGATTTTGCCTTTCAGCGCAACGCTGACAATTAAGAGCGCTTCGCAGGAGGTATTCTCTATAGAGAATGTTCCGGATAATGTTTATTACGGCGATACCTTTGCCGTAAGTACGGACGGAGCAGAGGGAACAGTGACATACAGCACTGACAACACAGAGATAGCGGAAATTGATAATAACGGAAATGTAACAGCAAAAGCTCCGGGCAGAGTGTCAATTATTGCTGAAAGCACAAAGGACGGTTATATCAGCAGAATAGCCGTTAAGAAGATTGACATCAAAAAGAGAATTTTAACTCCGTCGGCAGCTGCGGCAAACAGAACATATAACGGAGAAAACGGCGTTGATGTTTCGGTTGAGCTTGAGAATATCAAGGACGGCGACAATGTTACGGCAACGGCAAAGGGAACTATGATAAATTCCGATGCCGGCAGCCAAAAAATTGTTTATGTAAGCGATATAAGGCTCAGTGACGAAACAAACTATACGCTCAGTGCCCAAAGCGTACAGACAACCGCAGATATTGCGCCGATAGATATTACGGCGTTTGAAATCAAGGCGGACAGCAAAAAGTATGACGGAACAGCGGCGGCACAGGCAGCGGTTATACAAATATCCGATATACTAAATTCGGACACCGGACTTGTGGAGATAGTCGGCAAGGCTGAATTTGACTCGGCTGACAGCGGTGACAGAACTGTTACGTTTACCGCGGATTCGCTTGCCGGAACAAAGGCTGCAAACTATAGGCTTACGGCAGCAAGCGCAAGTGCGGCGGCAAAAATCGAACCGCTGAAGGTTAATTTTGTAATCGGACAGACAACATTCATATATGACGGCACAGACAAGGAACTTGCGGTTTCTGCAACGGATGAAAACGGCAGAATATACAGGGACTTTACTGTAAGCTATAACGAAACTCCGAATGCAGCCAAAGAATACTCGGCAGAAATCGTGCTGAACGATACCGTAAACTATGTTACCGATCAGACTGCGGTTGTTATAACAATAACCGAGGCAGCACAGAACCAGCTTGTTATTGCCGGTCTTCCGGGTACAATCGAATACGGCGACAGCTTTAAGCTTGAGGCCTTCGGCGGAGCGGATAACGGAACGGTCGTTTGGAGTGTGAACAGCGGAGCTGCTGAGGTTTCGCAGGACGGTACGGTGGAAATTACCGGAACAGGCAAGGCAGAGATAGAGGCGGTAAAGAAAAGCGAGAATTATAATGACGTTTCGGCTAAGGTGATGTTTACGGCAGTGCCGAAGAATGTTACCTTTGAGCTTGGCAATCTTGAGCAGACTTACGGAAATGTAACAGAGGTGTCTGTCGTTCCGAGTGTCAGCGCCGCATATCAGATTACCTATGACGGTGATACAGCTCTCCCGCAAAATGCAGGAAAGTATAAGGTAAAGGTTGTTACAGATGATCCGAATTACAGCGGCAGCGCAGCCGATACCCTTATAATAAACAAGGCACAGCCGACAGGCAGTATCACAGTAAACGATACTTATACCTACGGAGATACAGTTTCTGCGGCGGCGGAGAACATACCTGAGGGAGCAAATGCAGAGATAACATATGCCGGTACGGGTATTTATGTTCCGGAAAGCAAGGCTCCGTCAAATGCCGGAAACTATACGGCTATTGCAACAATCAGCGGAGCAAATTATGAAACTCTTACCGTTACAAAGAACTTTACGATTGCAAAGGCAGAGCTTACTGTCAGAGCAAAGGATGCAAAGCGTGCCTACGGTGAGGCAAATCCTGTATTTGAGCTTGAATATGAGGGCTTTAAAAACGGAGAAACCAAAGACGTTCTTTTGTATGAGCCCACAGCGACAGTAAACGCCAATGCTTCAAGTGCGGTCGGCAGTTATGACATTACGGTTTCCGGCGGTAATGCGGAAAACTATACATTTAAGTATGACAATACAGGCAAGCTTGAAATCACCGGCGCAACAGGCGGCAGTCTGTATATTACGGGTTCCTCCAATACGGCTTATGTAGGAGATGTTTTCTCACTCCATGCATTTTACGGAAACACTAAGGTTAATGCAACATGGGAAAGCTCTGATACATCAGTGGCAGAAATCAGCCAAAACGGCAGTGTTACCGCTTTAAAGGCAGGTACAACTGTTATAACGGCAACCGCTGAGGAAAACTATGGCTTTGCACAGGCTGAATTTGAACTTACCGTAAAGCAGACCGGTATAACTCTTGTTCCGTCCGGACTTGTTAAAACCTATAACGGTCAAAGACAGGATATTTCGTTTGAGCCGGTACTGGGATTTACTCCGATTCTGTCGGGCGACGGTAAAAATGTAGATGTAAAATATACGCTTATCAGCGATCCGTCGGTGACCGAGCCTGTACGCGCAGGAATATACAGTGTAACATATACCGTTTTGGACGGTAATGTTGTCGGCGGCGGAACAGCAACCATGTATATTAACAAGGCTGATATAAATGTTAAGCCGGATGATGCAACAAAGGTTTACGGTGACGAGCCGTCATACAGACTTGTGACAGGTAGCAATCTGATAACAGCCGATGAGCTTAACGAGGTTGCGGCAAGTGCAATATTCACAAGTGACGGTGCGGACAGAAAAGCGAAAGCCGGTGAGTATGATATCAGCGTTGTTCTGCAAAAGACCTCAAATGATAATCTCAGCTTTATAGTAAGCGGTACAGGCAAGCTCAATGTTACAAAGGCTCCGCTTACCGTTAAGGTAAAGAACGCAGTACGTGAGTACGGCGCGGATAATCCAGTGCCTGAGGCTGAGTATTTCGGATTTAAGAATGACGAAACATACGAAGTGCTTGGCGGAGAACTTGTGTTTACATTTGCTGATGATATTAACGCGGATACACCTGCGGGAGTATATACAGACAAAATAAGCGCAAGCGGATATACTTCGGATAATTACGAGATAAGCTATGAAAGCGGAAATATAGAGATTACCAAAATCGGCGTCAATGCAAGCGCCGGAGCGGCAAGGAACTCATATCTGACCATTGAGTTTGACAAAGCTTTGGAGGGATTGACGGCTGACAACTTTATCGTGAAGAACGGCGAGGAGGTTGTTGCTTTAACAAGCGTTACGCCATCCGAGGATAATAAGTCATATACTTTAAGAGGTAATTTTGATACGTCTGTTACCTATACCGTCAGTGTAAGCCTTACAAGTGATATATATACAATCGTAAGCGAGCCATTGTCTGTTAAGCCTGCGCGCACAAGCGGCGGAGGCAGCAGCGGCGGCGGTGGCGGAGGAGGTTCT
>CAJLFL010000024.1 GCA_905205855.1 uncultured Eubacteriales bacterium
GTCCGATACCGGCTGTGGCTTTCCGCAATTCATACAGAATTTCCCGGTATTGCCCGTCTGACCGCATTCGCAGCTCCAGCCTGCCGCTTGCGGCTGCTGTGCCTGCTGCTGAGACTGCTGTTGCTGCTGACCCATCGCGAAAAGATTGCCCGCATTCATACCGCCTGCATTCTGCGCCATATTCATTCCGAAAAAGCCGCCCATTGCACCCATTCCGCCTTCGTTTGCCGCAGCCGTTCTTATAGCGTCTGTCTGCCCGCCGACAATGCGCGCCGCCGCGATGTTTGGATTGGTTGTCATAACGTTTTCCTCCCACTCGGTAATCTTCTTTCTCTGATCCTCCGGGATAGATACGCCGTTAATGCTTACAGCAAAAAGCTCAATTCCGCGTTTTTCCTTCCACTCAACTTTAAGCTCCTCGGAAAGAGCCTTTGTAACCTCCTTTGTATGCGCCGGTATTTCGGAATACATTATTTTCATTGCCGAAATTTGTGCAAATGCGGGTCTGAGAGCGTCCAACAGTTCACTCTTTAACATTTCGTCGATTTCCGATCGGCTGTATACATATTCCACATTACCGCTTACATTTGTATAAAACATAACAGGATCGGCTATTTTATAGGAATACACGCCGTTGCACCTTAAATCCACCGACAGCTTATAGTTCATAGACTCGTCTATCGTTACCCTAAAGGGTACAGGTGAAGAAGTCCCGAATTTATTTCCCGTTATTTCCTTTGTGTTAAAATAATAAACCCTCTGATCCTTGCCCGGCTCGCCGCCTAAGGTAAAACGCTTTCCAACCTGTGCAAAGCTTTGCTTAATGCTTTCGCCCAAATTGCCGCAGAAAATACTCGATTCGGTGGAATTATCGTAGACAAATTCTCCGGCCTCAGCGCAAAATTCAACAATTTTACCCGATTCCACGATAATCATGCTTTGCCCCTCATTTATCGAAATAATTGAACCGTTTGAAATAATGTTGTCGTCTCCCTTTTTGTTGGAGCTTCTTTTTCCCACTCGTTTTTCGCCTTTTGCCACAAGTGTGTCAGCATCTAAACTTTCACAGTAGAAGAATTCTCTCCATTGATCAGCCAGAACGCCTCCGAGAGCGCCTGCGCCTGCTTTTAAAAGTCCCATAATTATGTTCTCCTCTCAATTATTTTATTTTTTATACTCTGTTATGTCCCATATATCGGGTGTACATATCAACCTGCCATTTTCATCCGTATCAAGCGTGATTTTATGCCCGCCGCGCATGACGATATAAATTTCAACATCGCCGCCGCAGTTTATTATATACGGTGTGCCGTCATCTGCTTTTTGCATATTTTTCTTGTCGCCGTTTTGAATCAGCTCGTTTTCCTCTCCGTACCGCGGAATAACAAGATACCATTTTTCTCCGCCGTAATCGTAATGATTTACGGCTTTGCGCTGCTCCTCTGAAAGCTTTGAAAAAAGCTTTTCTATATATTCCTTTGCCGCATTTTTGCCGTTTTCTCCCTCTCCGAGATATGCGACCGCCCAATAGGGATAGTCCTCGATTTCATCGAACGGAAGAGTGTTTGCATATTCTGTGCGATGCTCACTGTCCACATACACCATGCCCGGTCCGTCCAGCATAAAAGGTTTTTCTCCGGGAAGTTTGCATCCAAACAACGTTGCAAACAGTGTAAAAATTGAAATCATTTTCATAGTTTTCACCTTAATCACCCTTTCGGCAATTCAATCCTCATATCATAGCAAAGAATTCTCGAAATAAGCGCCGCCACTTCACTGCGTTTTACCTGTGAATCCGGATAAAATTCCATGTATTCACCGTTTCCCACTGCGACTCCTTTATTGTAAAGATCCAAAATTTCATATGCGAAGGGCGTTGTGTCATAAACGTCCGGAATATCGGTTATCGTAACATTGTTTATAAAATACGGATTGATGTCGCACCGTGAAAACAGATATGCCATTTGTGCACGCGTTGCGTTTTCATCCCAAGCGAAGATGATATAATCTTCAAGTATTGCATTGTCATAGCAATAATCCACATAAACATCATACCAGTTTTCACCGGTCATTTGGAATTCAACTTCCTCTCTTTCATATTGGCTTTTATTGTGAATTACCGCGGCAATTTTGGCTGCCTCCGCGCAGGTAAGCCCTGCATTCGGGTCAAATTCCCTTTTGTTTTTCCCGTTTATGATGCCGAAGCTGTACGCCGTCTGCACATAAGAATAGTACCATGCGTCCGGCGATATGTCCGCAAACGGCAGAGAAGTATCCTCCAGATATTTGCTTCCTTTAAAGCCACAGCCCTCGCAGTATATCATGTTTTCACCGAAAATATCCTTTTCCGTCATACTCTCAACAAGCGCAGTATGCATAAGTGAAAAACTAAAATTCCCGTCACCCTTTGCATCGGATATTTTTTCGTACATCGCGTGCTCATCTGCCGTGCACGGGATATAAAACTGTATAAATCCGGTTCCGACAAACACATCAAAATCAAACGTTATTTCCTCTGAATTCAATGTAACCTCATTAAGATTTGCGCAGTTGGCAAAAGCGCGCTCACCTATACTTTTCACGCTTGACGGAATATATGCACTTTCGGCATTGGAGCCTTCAAAAGCATTTGTGTTTATCAATTCAATTCCTTCGGCAACGGATATGGCTTCAAGGCCTAAGTCAAAACAAGCCATAACGCCGATTTCATTGATTTTTGTTCCGTCTATTTCTGCGGGGAAAAAGGCAAATTCATCACCATAATAAGCGGTAATTACTCCATCCTTTGTGTATTCATACATACCGTCTGCCGATTTGAATGTTTCCCATTCCGCACAGACAACGGTACCGCTTAAAATCAGCAGCGCTGCAAGCAATAACGATAGTTTTTTCACGTTTTGTACCCCCCGTTACTTTATTTTGGCTTCCGCATCGTCCGCGCGTCTTGTGTAAACCGCCATGCCGCCGGTCGCTGCGTCATTCATAGCATTTATGCCTTCCTTCAGTTTTTCTTTGTCCGCCTCCGTTATGGCTTCCTCACCTTTTGTTGCAGCCTTAAAAGCCGTTCCGAATGCCGCCGCCATTCCAATCGCTGCCGCATCCTCTCTTTTTTCCGCCTTACTTCTGCCAAAGCCGAACAAACCCCTTTCATCATCGTGAACGCCGAAAATATAATCAAACTTGCATTTTGCATTGTGTGCATACTGCAAATCCGAACGGTCTTTTTTGCTGAAACAAACTTTAATTTCATGCTTAATATACGGATGAGGACGAAGACCTTTTTTGTTGTCTGTATTAACCTTGCTCATATTTCCGCCCAAAAGCTTAATTTTTAATCCGCATTCCTTAAATTCAGGATTTTTTCCCGGCTCGGTTGCCGGTGTTTCATCTATGTATTCCTCATAGCTTGCCACCTGATCGTAGCGGAAAAGCTCATTCATTTTGCCTCTGCCCGTGTTGCTTCTGTGTTTAATCCGAAACATTCCCAAGTCATCGCAAAATTCAATGCCCATTTCCTTGAGCGACGAAGGGTATGTGTCTTTCTTTCCTTCTTTGGAATAGACCTCCTCAAAAAGTCTGTTCTGCCTTTTCATATATTCTATATGTCCCTTGACTTCGTCCAATGTCAGTTCGCTCAGCCTAATGTACTTTGAGCATAGATTTCCGCAATCGTCACATAAAAATTCCTTGTTCTTGATTTTTGTGCGGTGCATCATGCCGCATTCCTTCCCGCATAACGCACAGTTCTTTTTGCCGAAAATGTTCTTGAAAAAATCACCTATTCCCATAATTCTTTCCTCCTTAAAATTTGTTTTTAAAAACTTCCGCCCCTTCCGCCGTGACTTCTGCCGGAAGACGATGTGTGACTACCGGAATCCGATTTCGGTTTTTCCGTTTTTGTCACGGTGCTGTAAAGAAATATATCCCTTGAAAAGTCAAGATTCATACTGTTCGGCTTCATATAATTGCCGGCATAGTCCTCTTTGACCGCCGTTTTCATTGCGCAGAGCTTTTTGTGCATCATAAAATACGCAAGAATAAGCGGAAGAAGAAGCACCCCGGCAACCACACACAGGATATACTTCATGCTGTGCTGCCTCTTGTTGAACGGCTTACCCTCTGCTGCCATCTCCAAAAGCTCTTCCGTATGATCGGCGTATGATTTGACTGCAGCATAATAGTTATCTTCCTTTAAAAACGGCACAACTTTTTTTTCAAGATACTTAAGACCGTTTTCATTAAATATCGTTTCACCGCTGCCGCAGACGGAAAAATGATATTCTCTTTCGGAATCTGCTATATAAAAAAGTATTCCGTCATAATTATCACCGTAACCGTATCCATTATAATCGTAAATGTCGTCTGCCGCCGCTTGTGCGTCATAGGCAGATATTCTATCCTCTGAAACAAATACGATGTCAAAATTATATTGTTCACGAATTTTATCAAGCCTTGCCGACAGCTCTTTATTTTGTTCCTCTGTCAGGTATCCGACCGAATCCGTAATCGTTGGATTGATAAAATCCGCATATACGGTAATTGCCGATACAAAGCAGAGAAGGACAATCATGATTGTAACAAATCTTTTCATTTAGCTCCCTCCTAATGCAGCAAAAAATATGCTATAACTGCAGATGCTATATAAGCAAAGCCTGCAATTTTCGCAAAGTATCTCCATTTTTTTCCGTTATCAATAGGATATTCACCGACAACCTTACCGGTCTGTCCGTTGACAGCAAACTTATAGGTATTGTTCATATATTTGATGTTAAGCATCCAAACCGGGAGAAGGGAATACCTTATTTTACCGCCTGAAAAGTTGATTTTTGTACTTTCGGGAATCACCGCAGCGTAACCGCTCGTTGTTTCCTTAAATACCGAAACCGTTGAATTTTTTACACGTTCGTTCGCTCGCTCTATGCTTTCCTCTGCCGAAACATCATATTTATCCGCCATATACCCCGAAAGATATGCACCGTTAAACTCCACTGCATCATCATAACAAAAAGGTTCTACCGCCTCCATATATGCGTCATCTGCTTTTTTTGAGCCGTCAACAGGAATGTTGGCAAAACCCACACTGCCGCTTCTGAAAAGTCTGTAATAGTCTGTTTTTGTATAATTATAATTAGAATCACTCCAGCTTGTAATCATTTGTGCACCGTAAGTTATTGCAGCACTGCAGTCGCAGTCAAACATCCAAAACGGCACGTAAACACCTGTCATTTCTTCTATTTTCTTCTTAACCTTAAATTCGTCCGGCAGAAACGGCGCATTTTTGAAATCTGCCTCAAACGCCTCTATTGCCGCCTTTTTTTCTGTTTTAAACGGAATAATATAATCAGGGCGCAGTGTTCCCTCAAACTGTCCCTTGATTACCGCCGCATCACCGCAGTAAGGGCAGATGGTCGACCCCATTGTATCGTCACCTGTTATCTCCGCACCGCATGAGGGGCAGGTATAGCTTGCGAGTTCAATCTCTCCGTTTATTTCATAGCTTCTCGGCTCGTAATGCTCCCAGTCATATTTTGACTCTCCCTGCATTTGCGATCCGACATCCTCAATTTGCCGCATAGCGTCAAGCTCAAAATCATTTTCGCAAGAATCGCAGTGCAGCGACTCGTTTTGGAAAATCAGCGAAGCACCGCAGCAAGGACACTTATAGCTTTGTACTGCTTCCATCGTTTCACTCCCTTAATATGCTTATCATAATTTGCATCCGATAAATCTTACAGCATCGCCGCTGCAGAAATTATAATAAGAATTATTTGAAAAGTCACAGCCGGAAAATTCAATATCCGAACAATCGTAAGCGCTTATAAAATTCGAATTCTCCGAGCTGTTGTTATTTTTAATTTCCGAGTTTGTTACGCTTACACCGTTGCAGCCGTCCAGTACAAACATTGAAAACATCCCGGAATCTCTGAATGTACAGCCGTTAAACTTAATTCCGTCACAGCCGCTTAACTCAACAAGCCCGTATGTGCACTCATATATTTCCGTGTTTTCCACAGTTATTCCGGCAGAGTCTGTCGCAGTTATTCCGTACGTTCCGCAGCCGTACAGACTGCACTTATCAATATTTATATCCCGGCATCCGTCAAGCATTATTACGCCGCCGGTACAATAGCCCTTCTCAACCTTATGTCCTGCCGTGATATTTTTAAGCACAACACCGCTGCACCCCCTAAAGCTTAGTACGTTTGCGTAGGGAGCCTGAGTAACAACAGAAGCGCTTATTCCCTCCGGTGCTTCTATAACAAGATTGGATACGTCTTTTATTATATATTCGTATCCTTCAAAGGTGTCATCTGCAAAAACATTGGGGTTATCAATATTTATCGCGTCAAGCTCCGATAAATCATATTCCTGCTCCTTAAGAATGATTTTTGTATAGCTTGCTGCATTAAGTATAATATCATGAGGCGTCTTTGCCTCCGCAATGTTATATTTTATTACATTTGCAATATTATTTTCTTCGTCCCATTTAACCTCACATCCCATTTCCTCGGCAACCAGCCGCAGGGGAACAAAGGTTCTTTCGTCTTTAATTACCGCAGGAACGTCCATGGTTCTTTTTTCGCCGTTTTTATAATAGTCTGCGCTGCCTATATAAAGCGTAAGCTTATCGGAGGGCGAATTGATATCGACTCTTTGTTCCTCCGCGGACCACTCAACGCTGTACTTTAAATGCTCCGAAACAGCTCTCACCGGAACGAGCGTCCGTCCGTTTTCCACAAAGGGCGAAACCTCCGTTTCGATAATTTCCCCGTTTATCGTTATCCCAACCGCAATATCTGCGCCGGCATTGACGCAAAGTATATTACCGGAAATAAAAAGAAATAAAACCGTTAAAAAAACAATATGTTTTTTAATAAAAATCACCTCTTGAATTTTGGCACATATGCTCCCGCTGCCAAAAACAGGACGGCGGGAGCATTCGGATATTTTACTTATACCGGCTCTTTATTTTTTACCGCACCAATTATGTACAGAACAGGAATAATCAAACCGGTGGCATAACTCAGAATGTTAAAGCTGCTGCCAAGTACGTTTGAGGTAACGTTTCCGGCTACGCTTAAGATTGCCACAATGATACCCATAACCAGGCAGGCTTGTGCCTTTTCGGGTTTATCGCAGTTTTTCACGCCCATAATTCCGGCAATCAACTGAAACACTGCGCTTGCCAGAACCAGCACGCTCGCAAGCATAAGACCAACGGCGCTTGTTTCAAGAACTGCCGCCAAAGCTCCTGCTCCGATCATTGCAACAATCCCTCCGATGATACCAAATGCTCCTCCGATAATCATCAGAATCCCCGTGACCTTCAAAAACTTTCTTCCTTTCATAATGAACCTCCTTAAAAAATTTTTTATTTATATCCACATTTTAAAAATGGATATTACAAGTGTTATTTTTCTGACGTCACAGCCTCACACAGCGGCTGCATACTGCCGTCTTCGCAGTTCCAGAGCATAAATTTGTAAACGTATCCGTCACCGGTGCCCCCGTGTACATAATAATCCTCACAGTTAACAGATTTTATCTGAAGATCTACCAAACGCCCGTTTGCGTCATACTTCGCACTGTAAACCCTCGCGCTGTTGTCCGGCGCAAAGCCGATTACGGTATCAAGCTCTTTGTTGCAGCTGATAAATGCTGCATTCTTCGGCGCAATCAGCGCATACCGCGCATTCACCGCATCGGTATCGGACATAACAGCCGAATAATCGCCGTTATTTTTTGCTCCTATAACTTTCATGGGGGAATATTCGCTTTGCGTAAATGCCTGTGTAAATGCCTTAAAGCTTGCGCCGCTGTAATTTCCCCAATAGATTTCCGTTATGCCGTAGGCAAGCATCGTTTTACCGTCAAACGCAGTTTTGCAGTCCCTTATATTCAGTCTTTCAGCAAGGTTTTCAACTTTCGCCGCTTTTATGCCCTTGTCGTACGTTGTCTTGCCCGCGCCCTTGATTGTGAGCGTTCCGCTGCCGTAAACAGAAACCGTACCTCCACAGAGAATACCCACCGCATCGGTGACATCCGCTTCGATGATACTGTCGCCCGTAAGCTCTATATCAAGGTCGCCGTTTGCATAAATTCCGACAGATTCCGCCGTGGCGTAAATCGGATGCGTCCCGATATGCGCATTGTTCAGCGTCAGCTTTGCGGGAGACATTGCCGTTTCCGGCGTAAAGCTGACCGTACCGCCAAACAGTGTCTCGGCATCACCCTGTATGACGTCTTCGCCCTCCACCGTTATTATGGGTTCGGCAAATACCGCATAAAGCGAAAGTCCCGTAGGCACAAAAACCTTATCTCCCGGCAAATAATCCACCGTTTTGCCGCCTTTTTCAACCGTCCATCCCAAAAAGCTGTATCCGCTTTTTATCGGGCGAACTTTTGGCAGAACTACTTGATTGTATGTTTTCATCCGTATGGATTTATACAGCTGGCTGTCGGCCTCCGCTTTATCAAATAGCAAAAGAAACGCGGTTTCCTGCATATCGCTTTTTGTAAACGAATTGACAGCAGACTGCTGATATCCGCACTTGGCGCAGGTTTTGCGATATCGTCCGTCTACGGTATCGGTTGCTTCTCTTAAAAGCTCGTATTTGTAGCTGTGCTTTTCGTTCTCCTTGTAGGTCACGGTATTTCCGTCCGCATCCTCGTAGCTGCAGCGGCTGCATATACAGCTGTGGTTTGTACTGTCCTTTTGGGCACACGAATCAAATTTATGTATTACGGAGTGGCTGACAAGGTTACCGTTTGCACCTTTTTTAACTTCCACGCCGTTTACCTTTACAACGCATCTGTATGTTTCGCTTCCTGGTGTCCTGTTTGTCACAACAAATGCCGGCGTGTCGTAGCCGGCAAACATGCCGATGCCTACCCCATAATCATCAACAAGCTGTTTTATGCTGATATACGCCGAATCGGATTTAATCTGCCAGTCATATGTAACCGTTGCTCCCTCAGGCGCGCATACCTTGATGTAAAACGCTGCATTTTCATTACATTTCGCTGTGACCTTATCAGTAAGGCTTTCGATAAATGGTGCTGTTTCCGTTCGCCCGATGCGCACAGGCAGATCCATGCTCTCGCTGTCCGATGTCACCGTCAGCGTAAAGCTTTTTTCCTCCGTTGCCGTGGACGGGTAAACGCCGGCGATATAACGATTGTCTTTGATTAAAAGCCCGTAAGCTGCAAATTCCGCATTGCCCGTCACCGTATAACTGCCGGCACCGCTTATGTAATTATTCAGGTCAATGTTAATGGGCGATCCCGAAACACCTGCCGGAATTTCGACGGGCTTTTTGTTATATACTTTAAACTCCGAAGCTTCCGCGCAAATATATTCACGGCTTACGTATATGTCCTTTGAGGGCTTTGAAAGGTGATTTTCCACGGGGACATCGTTTATATACAGCTTTGTTTCCCCCGTAAACCATGCATCACCCGTGGCTTTTGCATAGGCGCCGTATTCGTATACGGTATTCTCGGTATATTTCTTCAATAAGTTGTATTCGGCTTCTTCCGCAATCAGCGCATTTTGTGCCGCGCTGTCCGAAATCATATCCCCGTCATCGTCTTCATAACTCTGCGTTACGGTATACTCCGATGTTCCGAGAGAATAAAAAACAGGTTTTCTGCCCGGCATTGGCTCGACATTGTAAAGCCGCAGCTCTTTTATGATCGGCTTCCATTGCGCGTAGATTCTCGTATTTTTATTGTATACCCTGCTGCTGTCAACCGATTCGCCGCCTTCGGGCTCGGTATACCAGCCTTCAAGATAATACCCTTCTCTGTTGATAACGGTATGATCATAAAACAAACTCATAATCGTTCCGTCAATCTGCGTCTTCATATCAAGCGTTGCGCCGCCGGAGGCTCCGACAAAGCTGCCGCCGTTTGCGTCAAGCGTCACCGTGTATGGATTCGGGCTTTTGATTGTGTATTCCAATGTAACTTTCGGCCAATTCACTCCTACGGTGTTTTTTGTTATCTTGCCCGGCTGCGCTCCGTCCGACAGCAGTATCTGCGTATTCTGACTCATGCCGAAGCCTTCCTCAAAATCAAACAGAATCGTCAGCGTGCACCTGGTTGTGTTTTTGAAATTCTTTGCATCCACATAGGTTTTTTTAACGGGATCATATACCTTCCATTGAAGGCTCGATATACTGTAGTGCGCGCCGGCAGGCACCGTTACCGCCTGCGTCAGCTCCTCGACCGAACTGTTTGGTCCGGGCTGCTGCGTCCCCATAATTTCAAGCGAATCCAAATAATTCTTCTTTACTCCTTCGGAACACAGATTTTTTGTTTTTATATACTGATACCCGGCATAATAGTCTATGTTTTCTTGTGGCACCAGCTCATCGTCAATATAAAACGCGGTTTTACTGTTTGTCACATAATTTCCGTTCTTGCTCATTATTTTAAAACGGTAATAATACTCGGTGCCGCTGTCAAACGGGTCTATGTTTGAGCTCAGCTTTGCGCCGTCGCACGCCCTGTACCAGTTACCATTATCAATTTTTAATATCTCATCGGAATCGGGACAGGTTAATTTAACAGGCTCTGCATTGACGCCTTTCTTAATGCTTATTTCGCTCATTCCAACAAGTCTCACTTCCGGTATAACGGTCTGCGCCGCAAACGTTGTCTGCGGCAAAACGCCCAAAAGCACCGCCACGCAAAGAACAGCTGAAAACAGCCGGCTCTTTTTTCTTTTCATACAATTCACTCCTTTTTCTTTCAATGTGCGGCAATCGCCGTAATCGGCAAAAGCGTCATCAACATAATAAATACAATACACAGTGACAAAAATTTCTTCATAATCAAATCGCCTCTCTTTCATGAATTAGCTTTGCTCCGCACATGGGGCAATACTCCGCATCATTAGGGAGGACATTTTCGCATTTGGTGCAGCAACGATGCTTTGCTTTGTAAATATCAAAAACTGTTTTCTCCGGCAGTTTTGTCTGACAAACTTTGCAAAACTTGTTTTTTGCAGCCTGTACATTTCCGCAGCACGGGCAGATTTTAAACCTTTTCATATTTTTGATACCAAAACCGAAATGCTCCAAAACATCTTTTCTTAACGGTCTATATCTCGTCACTCTCATCAACTCCTCCATATAATAGTTTTTTGCCGCATACAAAGCAAATTATATCTCCGTTTTTTGCTTTTGCACCACAGTGCTTGCAATACTTTGCTCCCTCCTCAAGAGGAGCACAATTCACGCACATAAGCATATCCGGATTATATACAATCGAATCAACCCATCTTCCGCACAAGTGGCATAAATTAAAATTTTTCTTGCCCTCCGCTTCCCATGCCGCCGAAAGCTCTGCCTCGAAATCGTCTGCATAATACGTTCCTGTGGTACAGACAAGCATTCCCGACAATTCGCAGAAAAAGCTGTAACGGTTTCCGCCCTGTGACGGAATAATTTTGTATGCAGCCGTTTTATGCTTCTCATTTATCATACGCCTCGCCTCCTCTCTGAAAAACTTATAAACCCGTTTCTTTTGCACAAACCTACGCAAATTATCCGCAAGCCGTTGACTAATTGCCAAAAATGTGATATACTTATATTGAATATGTCTGCTAAAAAGGAACCCGTCTTTTTATTTAAGAAACTGCGATTACTTTATAATAGGTTGAAACACATACGTAAAAGAACGCCCCTTTATCTTTTTTTGCAGATAATTCTTTCCGGTGCTGCAAATTGTTGTTTTTACATGTTTTCATTATACATAGAAATATCTTTTTGTCCCCATACTTTTTGCCAAAAGTATAGGATGAATTTCAAAAGAATTTAAGTTTTTTTGAAAAAGTAGGGGAAAAAGTATAGGATTGATTACATCCGTTGGCAACTTACCGGCATAAAACAGGAGAAACGGAAAAATCATCAAATCATATTGCGGAGGAATCTAAATATGAATTCAGCAAGAAAATTATTTTTGCTTTTACTCATTTTCAGCATATCAATATGCTGCCTTTCCGGCTGCAAAAAATCGGAACTTGATAAAAACAAACCCGTTACGCTTACAATGTGGCACGTTTACGGAGAACAAGCGGATTCGCCGATGAATCGTCTTATTGACGAATTTAATGAAACGGTCGGTATGGAAAAGGGCATTATTATCAATGTCACGGCAATGTCCAATGCCTCCAAGATAGGTGAAAAACTGCTTGACGCACATAATAAGATTCCCGGTTCCGCCGAAATGCCCGACCTTTTCTTTGCGCACAAAAGCAACGCGCTGGAGCTTGGAACGGATTGTTTACTTGACTGGAACGAATATTTTTCCGAAAAAGAGCTTTCGGCATACGTTCCGGGGTTTTTGGAGGACGGCACGGCAGACGGAAAGCTGTCCGTGTTCCCGGTGTCCAAATCCACGCATCTTTTATTCATCGCCGGCGGTCAGTTTGAACGCTTTTCAGCCGATACGGGCGTTACATATGAAGCACTGTCCACATGGGATGGGTTTTTCGATGCTGCCGCGAAATATTATGACTGGTCGGGCGGAAAACCGTTCTGCGCTCTTGATTATCCGCTGCGCGCCATTGAGCTTGCGGCTGCGGAAAGCGGCGCAGGAAATATTTTTGCCGACAACGGATTCTATGACCCGTCAAACGTGATTTTTAAGCAAACCTTCATGAAATTTGCGGATTCGCTTGCAAAAGGGCATATTATGCTTTCAAATCTCTATTCAAACACGCAGGTGATGACAGGCGAGGTTGCAGCCGGCATAGGATCGTCCGCCGCAATTCTTTACTATAATGATACCGTGACATATGAGGACGGAACGAGTGAGCCGATGGATCTGGAGATACTGCCTCTGCCCGCTGAAAACGGAAAAAAGCCGTATATCACGCAAGCCGGAGTCGGTCTTTGCGCATATAAAACATCAAGTCAAAAAGCAGAGGCTGCAGTGATTTTTGCCAAATGGCTCACCGAGCCGGAGAGAAATCTTGAGTTCGTAAGCCAAACAGGTTATATGCCGGTTACAAACGGTGCGTTTGACAAAATAGACGACTGCCGTTTCAAGACAGCCGATTATGAAAAACTCTATGCAGCCCTAAAAAAAATTAAGGAAAGCTCGGAGGTTTTATCGGAACAGCAAAGTCCCAAATATTACAGCAGAGTTTACGCATTTTACGATTATTTAAGAAACGAACAGAAACAATTTATATTAAGCAACACACCGCCCGAAGCACTTGCCGAGGGACTTTGGCAAAAGCTCTGCGAAAAATAGACGGGGGATTGTTATGCAAATATCGGTAAGAAACAAAAGACAATCTATGCAAAAAAAGCTGTTTGGATATATGTTTATCCTGGCTATCGTTTTATTGCTTATATTTGCGGCTTTTCTTTTCCTGTTCGGACGTTTTTCGACAACCGAGGATAAAATATCGGATATATTAAGCCTTCAGATTGAGTTTTTCGACCGTGAAATGACGTCTTACTACAATGATATTACCTTGCGCGGCGCACAGCTTTCCGAAAAAGCCGCACAGCTTACAGAGAAATATCTTAATGCGGAAAATACAGATTTTGGCGGCGTTCAAAATTCTTCTTTGCATATCAACGCTCTTGAGGAACGCTATATTGATTTATTGAAGAACGAGCTTTTAAAGGCAAGCTGTTCCGGTGCTTTTATTCTGATTAACGCATCTCAAACCGGCGCAAGCGGTTCAAAAGCAGGCGTGTATCTTAATCAGGATCTGTTCGGAACAACGGACAAGGAAACAATGCTTCTTTACAGGGGAAATGTGAAGGCTGCAATAAACAAAGGCATTATGCCTCACCGCAAATGGCATTTGGAATTTGACTCTGCGGTATTTCCAAATTTTGAAGAAGTTTTTTCGGATACCTCCGAGCCGATTGAAAAAACCGCTCATATCTGTAATATTATAACGCTTCCCGGAACGTCGGAGCGCGTTATGCTTATTGCTCTTCCTATCAGAGGCGACGGCGGCCGTGTTTACGGCATCTGCGGCTTTGAAGTAAACGAAAGCGTTTTTAAGTCCGCACACGCACAGCCGTCCACACTTCCGCACATAACCTGCATATTCTCCCGCTTGGACGATAAAGAAATCAATATCAAAGAGGGATTAAGCTGCGGAGCAAAAAACGGATATTTTCTTGCACCTAAGGATTCCCTCAAAATCAAGCCGCTGAAAAAGGGTCTTGTCGCTTTAAAAAATGAATACGGCGCATATATCGGCATGACGAGAAGCACAACTCTTTATTCCGAAAACACGCCTTATTCGGTTACGGTTATGATGCCGTATGCGGATTATTCCGGGCTGGAAACGAAAAACACTGTACAGCTTATACTCATAATTCTGATTTTGGGATTTGCTGTTTTAAGCCTTAGCCTGTATTTTTCAAAACGATTTATCCTTCCGATAAAAAAATCGCTTGACAAAATAAAGCAATCCGAAAAGACATATTCCGACGAAAGTCAAAGCGGTATTATGGAAATTGACGACCTTTTTGCATTTCTTGCCGAAAAGGATAACGAATATCAAAAAATCTTCGATGAGCATTCCGAAAAAACCGAGAGTCTGCAAAGCGAGATTGAACGTATCAGAACCGAAAACAAGCGTCTGATAAAAGAGCATAAAAATATCATCGTACAGGATGATTATGATCATTTCTGCTCGGGTTTACGCAGCCTTACTCCCAAGGAGAGAACAATATTTGACCTCTATCTGGAGGGGAAAACCGTTCCTGAAATTTTACAGATTGCAGAAGTTAAAGAAAGTACACTTAAATACCATAACGGCAATATTTACAGCAAGCTTGGCGTTTCCTCAAAAAAGCAGCTTCTTAATTTTGCGGCATTGTATGCACGGGAAAAATAATAACAGAGCCACACAGCAGAGGATAATTCTCGGTTGTGTGACTATTTCATACAGACAGCGAAAGGCATATAGAAATGCTCATCGCTGTCTTATGTTTTTGGGTGGGGGGTGCGGACATATTCTTGGACTGTTTTATGCTGTTAATCCAAGAATATGCCTGTACTCCACAGGACTCATATAGCCCAGCGACTGTTTGATACGCTTTGT
>CAJLFL010000025.1 GCA_905205855.1 uncultured Eubacteriales bacterium
TCATACATAAACTGATGCTTATCGGCATAAATACACTCCTCCCAGTACATCCTATGCCTGTCTTATAAAAAAGGTTACATAAAACGGCACTTGACTAAAGTGTATAATCTTGGTATAATGATAAAATGTAATGAATACGTTCAGATAAGAGGTTTTAACATGGAAAAATTAGGTCTAAATGAAATAAGAGAAAAGTTTTTGTCCTTTTTTGAAAGCAAAGGTCATTTGAGATTGCCGTCGTTTCCGCTTGTACCGCAGGGCGATGCCAGTCTGCTTTTGATAAATGCCGGCATGGCTCCGCTGAAGCCGTACTTTTTGGGTAAGGAAACACCTCCGGCAAAAAGGGTTACTACCTGCCAGAAGTGTATCAGAACTCCTGATATAGAGTGTGTTGGACAGACGGCACGCCACGGTACATTTTTTGAAATGCTGGGTAACTTCTCGTTTGGTGATTACTTTAAAACAGAGGTTACCAAATGGGCATGGGAGTTTATCACTGAAGTGCTTGAAATCCCGGTTGACAGACTTTGGGTAAGCGTCTATGAGGAGGATAAGGAAACAGTAGAACTTTGGACAAAAAATGTCGGTGTAAGTCCTGACAGAATTGTATTTCTCGGTAAAGAGGATAACTTCTGGGAGATTGGTACAGGCCCTTGCGGACCGTGTTCCGAGATATACTTTGACCGCGGTGAGGAATATGGCTGCGGAAGTCCGGATTGTGCTGTCGGCTGTGACTGTGACAGATATGTTGAGTTCTGGAATCTGGTGTTTACACAGTTTGACAAGGATGAAAACGGAAACTATAACCGCCTTGCACATCCTAATATTGATACAGGCATGGGACTTGAGCGTATGGCTTGTATAATGCAGGGAGTAACGTCAATATTTGAGGTTGATACTATACGTAAAATACTTGACGCTGCCGCTGAAATGTCACGTAAGGAATATGGAAGGGATCATGATACAGATGTATCCCTTCGTGTAATTACCGATCATATACGCAGCACGGTGTTCCTTGTTTCTGACGGTGTATTGCCGTCAAACGAGGGCAGAGGATATGTCCTTCGCAGACTTCTGCGCAGAGCCGCACGTCACGGCAAACTTTTGGGAATAGAAGGTTCGTTCCTGTATAAGCTGGCGGCTGTTGTTGCACACGAGAGCGCATCTGCTTATCCTGAGTTGGAGCGTAACTTTGATTATATAGAAAAGGTTATTAAAACCGAGGAGGAACGCTTTGATGAAACAATAGATCAGGGGTTGGATATCCTCAAAGACTATATTTCAGAGAGTAAGGGGCAGGGAGAGTCGGTTCTCTCCGGCGAACAGGCTTTCAAGCTGTATGACACATATGGTTTCCCGATTGATTTGACCAAAGAGATATTAGCGGAAAATTCAATGACTGTTGATGAAGACGGCTTTAAAGCGCTGATGGACGAGCAGCGCAGCCGTGCACGTACCGCCAGAGGAGATATGGAGGATGCAGCGTGGGAGGAAGACATATTCGCGGTTATCGAGGGGAACACAGAATTTGACGGTTATGAGAATAACACACTTGACTGTAAGGTTCTTGGCATTGGCAAAAACGGCGCTTTGAGTGACAGTGCCGCTAAGGATGATGAGATTGTACTTGTACTTGACCGCACTTGTTTTTACGCAGAGAGCGGCGGTCAGATTGGCGATACCGGTATAATTAAGGGTGCAAACGGTGTTGTCAGAGTTGTTGACACCAAGAAAAGAAACGGAAAGTTCC
Organism: uncultured Eubacteriales bacterium; assembly: GCA_905205855.1. Lineage (GTDB taxonomy): Bacteria > Bacillota > Clostridia > Monoglobales > Monoglobaceae > Ructibacterium. The sequence goes on from CAJLFL010000025.1 coordinate 1,751, forward strand.
TGCATAAATGTGTAGTGGAAAGCGGAGAAATCAGCGTAGGCGAAACCGTTACGGCTGAAATCGACTATGAGCGCAGACAGGCAATCCGCCGTAACCACTCTGCAGTGCATTTGCTTCAGGCTGCACTGAGGAATATTTTGGGCAGTCATGTGGCGCAGGCAGGCTCTTATGTTTCCGAGGACAGAATGAGATTTGACTTCTCTCATTTTCAGGCAATGACAGATGAGGAAATCAGAAAGACAGAGGAGCTTGTAAACCAAAAGATTTTGGAGGATATACCGATTGACTGCTTTGAGATGCCGCTTGACGAGGCTAAAAAGATGGGCGCAGTTGCATTGTTCAGCGAAAAGTACGGCGCTGTTGTGCGTGTTGTCAAGATGGGCGATTACAGCACAGAACTTTGCGGCGGTACACACGCTGCATCGGCAGGAAAGTTAGGCTTGTTTAAGATTATATCCGAAAGCGGTGTTGCCGCAGGCGTCCGCAGAATAGAGGGCGTGACCGGTATGGGTGTGCTTAAGCTTTTGGATGAAAAGGATGCTGTGATAAATTCTGCGGCACAGATTCTTAAAACCTCCGAAAAGGAGCTGACGCATAAGGCTGAAAGTCTTATGGAGGAATTAAAGGAAACCAAGCGCGAGGCAGAAAGCTTAAAGAGCCGCATGGCACAGGCTGCTGCCGGGGATATAACCGACGGTGCAAAGGAAGTAAACGGCACAAAGGTTGTATCAAGGCTTATGGCTGACGGAATGGATATGAACACCCTGCGCGAAGTTGGCGATAACCTCAAACAGAGCCTTGAAGATGCGGTTATAGTGCTTGCGTCAAAGGATGGAGCAAAGGTAAATATTATAGCTATGGCAACAAAGACTGCTGTCGGCAAAGGCGCACACGCCGGTAAAGTAATATCAGAGGTTGCACGCGCTATGGGCGGCGGAGGCGGCGGAAAGCCTGAATCCGCACAGGCAGGCGGAAAGGATCCCTCCAAAGCAGCGGAGGCACTTGAACTGACTGCCGGAATAGTTGAAGGTCAATATAAATAAGGAGTAATTGTTATGGATAAGGATTGCTTGTTTTGTAAAATAAAAAACGGTGAAATCCCGTCTGAAAAAATATACGAGGATGAAACCGTATATGCATTTTCGGATATAGCTCCGCAGGCACCGGTGCATATAGTTATAATTCCAAAAACTCACATTTCCTCGGCAAATGAGCTTGATGACAGTAATTCTGCTGTTGTCGGACACATATTTGCCGTTGCGGCAAAGCTGGCAAAGGAAAAAGGTTTTGCCGAAAAGGGCTATCGTATTATAAATAACTGCGGCGAGCATGGCGGACAGACCGTTCAGCATCTGCACTTTCACTTGCTTGCAGGCAGAAATCTCGGCTGGCCTCCGGGCTGATATATAAAGTAACTGTAATTTAAACCGCCGTCGGATAAGATCTCCTTATCCGACGGCGGCTTTTGTTTACATATAATTCTTGATTTTTCATTGCTGATAGGTTATACTTATTTAAGAGGTGAGTCCGATGGAAAAAAAGATTTTCTGGAAGTTTAATATAGTGGATCTGGCGCTTATAGCTGTAATAATAATCGGTCTTGCGGCTATGATATACGGCTTTGTTAAGGGTGACGATAAGCGTGATACCGAAACCTTTTTAATCACCTATACATGCCGCAGCGCTCCGAATGAGGCTCTTGACGGAATAGAATCAGGAGCAGAGTGTATGGACGGCGACTACGGTAATTCATTGGGAAAACTTACGGACATACGACGATATGAAATAAAGGATGACAGCTTAAATCAGCAGGCTGTTTTTGTTACGGCTGTAAACGGTATTAAGTCGGAGCATGGCGTAACGATAAATGACGTATTGTATTTAAAAGGTAAAGAACTTAACCTTGTGGCGGCGGACTCGGTGTTTTCGGTCTACCTGTCGGGAATACAGGAATTAAAATAAAAACACTACAATAGTTAAGGAGCAAAATAAATGAAAGAAGTACTGGTGATATTCAAAACGCACCTTGACCTGGGGTTTACCGACCTTGCGGAAAACGTGCTTAAAAACTATCTTGAAACCTACATACCGAACGCGATAAAAGTAGGGTACGAGCTTAAGGGCACGGACACGGAGTTTATCTGGACCACCGGTTCATACCTTGTGACTCAAGCCTTAGCCCATGATGACGGCACGGTTGAGCGCGCGATACGCGACGGCATAATCCGCTGGCACGCGCTCCCGTTTACCACTCACACCGAGCTTATGAATCCGAAACTTTTTGACTACGGCGTTTCCCTGTCCTCTGCTTTGGACCGTCGTTTCGGCAAAAAGACAATTGCCGCAAAAATGACAGATGTTCCGGGGCACACAATTGGGATGATTCCGATTTTAAAGCGCCGCGGCGTGGAATTTCTCCACATAGGTGTAAACCCGGCAACGCCCCTTCCCGATGTTCCGCTGTTATTTAAGTGGCGCTGCGGAAACGACGAAATAACCGTGATTTATCAGGGGGACTACGGCACTGAAACGGAAATTGACGGCACGGTAATATACTTTGCTCACACAGGCGACAATAGAGGTCCTCAGTCCGCCGAAAAGATTGTTGAAATCTTTGACGAAATTAAGGCGAAATATCCCGGGTATACCATAAGGGCGGCAACATTGGAGGACGTTGCACAAAAACTTCGTGATGTCAAAAATCTCCCGGTTGTGGACAAGGAAATAGGAGACACGTGGATTCACGGTGCAGGTACAGACCCGAAAAAAGTTTCGATGTACCGTGATTTGCTAAAGAAAACGGCTGACTTTGACTATGAAAAATATGATTTAAGCAACAGCCTTCTTGCTATACCGGAACACACATGGGGCAAAAATCTTGACGTATTTTTCCACAATGCCTCGGACTATTACGAAAAAGACAGGCAAAAACCCCACAACAAAGAAGGTGTTGAGGCGCTGGAGCAGTCATGGATAGAGCAGCGAAGCTACATAACCGCCGCCGAAAATGAACTTGGCGTTAAAGCCGAATACGAAACAAACTTCCCTGATTTAACGGGCTTTACCGACTCCGAACCGTTCAAGCTTAATTTCAGCATAAGCTGGCAGGTGTATGACGCATGGGACTACGAGCGTTACAAAAATGTATATCTGCGGTTTACGAAAGAAAACATCGGCTGGGCAATATGGGATAACATAAAACAGGGGCTGCCAGACGATTACAGCGGAAAAATTTATGACGCAAAGCCGTACAGGTTCTGCAAAAACGGTGATAAATACATAGTTTTCTTTAAGTTTGACGATGACGTCACCGAGAAATTCGGCTTGCCCGTTTTCACGGCAGAGTATGACGGAGAAACGCTTTTTGTAAAATGGCACGGCAAGAAAAATCTGCGTCTGCCGAACGCTTTTTGGTTTAAGCCGGAAGGCTTCGGAGAAGACTGGCTTGTGAGCAAAATGGGACTGTGGATTGACCCGTGCGATATCATCGGAAGTCCCCTTATCACCGCGACGGATTACGGCGTAAAAAACGGTACTGCGGAATTCGAAAGCCTTGACGCTGTCCTTGCAGCCCCCTTCGGCAGACGGCTTTTGGACTTTGAACCACGTCCGAAAAAACAGGATTTGTATTTTAATCTGTACAACAATATATGGAACACAAATTTCCCCATGTGGTACAGCGACGACGCGGTATTCAGATTTAAAATAAAGGAGCTGTAAAGTGAACATACTGAAAACGGAAAAAGCTGCCGGAATGGTACGGCGATTCCCCGGTAATTGTGATATATCCAGTGCGCGGACGGCATGACACCGATGTTATGACTCCCAACAAGCTTTTTCCGTATATAAATGTTATGCCATATGTCGAGCGATTTGAAAAGGCGTTCGGCAGCAAGATTATGATGCTTTTAATGCACTGGGAGGGCACGACGGCGAAAAGCTATATACCCCAACCTTCTGTTTAACGATAACCTCTTTAATATTGCGTACTATATCGGAAAGCCCGTCCTTGCGTACGCATATATTTTTCACGAGTATATAAATAACTTTTTAGGGAATCAGGTGTGCGTGGACTGGTAGATGTACCTTGATAAGTTTCCTGAGAGTTTTTATGAAAGGATAGGCTACTCTTTCAGCGCCGGTGATATATTGACGGCGGTAATAACGGAAAATGGAGAAATTGACTGAAACTGGGGAAAGCGCGACAGACAAAGAGCGGTGCCAAACCAAAAGCGTAGGGAAACGCTGATTAAAAATTTGAATTATTGGCGCCAAGGGTAATTTTCATTTTGCTCCGTTTATGTATTTGGAGACGGCGCTTGACAATATTGATAAAATGCCACAGAATGATTTTGATAAGATTATTGAAAATATGTTGAAATGAATATAGCCCATCCATTCCGTGAAGGCAACGGCAGAACAACATGTATATGGACTGACTTAATACTGAAAAAAGAACTTAGCATGGTAATTGACTGGAGTATGGTCGATAAAGAGGACTATTTCCTTGCCATGGAATGTAGTTCAATCCGTGATATATAGAGATTAAACATATTTTTAAAAATGCCCTCACGGACAGGATAAATGACCGTGAAGTGTATATGAAGGGCATCGATACAAGTTATTATTATGAGGGGTAATACGATTTTTAAAACAGAAAATCTATAACAGCTGCTTGAAGATTTAAAAATATGGGCAGCAATGGGAAAAAGGTGTGGATGCCAGCGAGAAGAAAAATATGGAAAATACAAATTTAAATATATCCCCGATAGGGATGTGTATATTTGTCCCGAAAGAAATTATCTTGAATACGTAATCACAGACAGAAAAGGTTACAAGGAATATAAATGCAAGAATGACAAATGTGCAAGTTGTCAGAGACGGGAGAAATGTCAGAGCGAGAAACAAAAAGCCTTTGCCGGCATGTGTGGGAAAATTATAGGGATGAGGTATATGTATTCACACATACTGACGAGGGTAAGGAAATATACGCAAAACGAAAAGAGAAAATCGAGCGCAGCTTTGCAGAATCAAAAGAACTGCAAAGTCTGCACTATTGCCGTATACGCGGAAGCAAAAGAGTTTCCTAACAGTGCTTGCATACAGCTGCTGTGCAGAACATGAAGAAGATTGTAAATATTCTTTGGAAGAATGATATTCGCTTTTTATCAACAAGAATTAAAAACCTAATATGGTATGACAAAACCCACCTGAAAATGGTGGGTTTGTTAGTTATTTGGGGGTAATACCCCCCATTTTTTATTTCTATAAAAAATGTTGAAGTGATAACAATATTATGTTATAATAAAATAGCTATTTATTTTTTTGAAACGGAGAAATATAAATGAATGACGATATAATTTACGGACGCAACCCCGTTATTGAAGCTTTGGAGGCAGGAAATACAGCTATAGTCAGGATATTGCTGTAGGATGGGTTAAAACATTCGCAGATAGTCTATATACGCAAGATTGCAAAGGAACACGGAATTCAGTATAAATTTGCTGACAAACGCAGGCTTGATTCTGCCTGCGGCGGGGAAAACCATCAGGGAGTAATAGCGCATACCGCAGCTCATAAATATGCTGAAATTGAAGATATTTTTGCGGCTGCGGCAGAAAAGGGAGAAGCGCCGTTTATAGTGCTAACCGACGGAATAACCGATCCGCATAATCTGGGAAGCATAATAAGAACCGCCAATGCAGCCGGAGCGCACGGCGTTATTATCCCCAAAAACCGAAATGCCGCTCTTAATGCGGTTGTATCAAAGGTTTCTGCCGGAGCGGTGGAGTACACGCCGGTTGCGAGGGTTACAAACCTTAAATCCACGATAGAGAAGCTGAAAAAACAGGGAATATGGGTAGTCGGAACCGATTTATCGGCAAAAATGCTGCCTTATGAATGTGATCTTACAGGACCGATTGCTGTGGTAATAGGCAGTGAGGGAGAGGGAATGAGCCGTCTTGTGCGTGAGGCGTGCGACTTTCTGGTTAAGATTCCTATGCTTGGCAGTATAGAATCCCTTAATGCCTCAGTTGCGGCAGGTGTGCTGCTGTATGAGGCGGTACGGCAAAGAAGTAAGATTTAAGGAGGACATAAAATGCGTATTCTTGCGGTAGGAGATATAGTTGCCGAGGACGGCAGAGAATTTATATATAACAGTTTAAACAGAATTCGTGACAGATATAAAATAGATTTTTGTATAGCAAACGGCGAAAATTCGGCAAATACAAACGGGATTACGACTGATATAGCAAATACGCTGATAAATCGCGGTGTTGACGTTATAACTATGGGGAATCACACATTTGCCAACAGAGAGGCGTCAGCCGTTCTGGAGGATAACCCCAATATTATCCGCCCGCTTAATTATCCGCCGGAAACCGAGGGAGTCGGTTACATAATAAAGGATACGGGTGCGGCGCGTATTGCGGTCATAAATCTTATAGGCAGGGTAAATATGACGCCGGCTGATTGTCCGTTTCATGCGGTTGAGCGCGCTTTGAAGAATATTGACGCTGATATAATTATGGTCGATATGCACGCCGAAACAACGAGCGAGCGTATAGCAATGGGACACTTCCTGGACGGCAAGGTCAGTGCGGTATTCGGTACACACACGCATGTCCAGACCGCTGATGAGAGGATACTTTGCGGCGGTACGGGGTTTATAAGCGACCTCGGAATGACAGGAGTTGAGGATTCTGTGCTTGGCGTCAGAAAGGATATAATAATTGATTTTTATTATAAATCCGCAAAGAGGTTCAGATTTGAAAAGGCAGAGGGCGAGGTATGGTTTCACGGCTGCATCTTTGATGTTGATCCAAAAAGCGGAAAAACAGTTGGTGTTGAACGGCTGAGGTTTTCGGCGCAGAGCATGAGAGAGTGGTAGCGGTATGAAAGAATTGATATATAACGATCGTGTATATTTGCAGTCAGAGCTGATGAATTCTGCAGGAGCGGCGGTACACGGATTTACGGGCAGCCGCGGCGGTGTAAGCTGCGGAAAGGTCAGCGGACTTAATCTCGGCTTCAGAGTAGGTGACAGTCCGGACAGCGTAAATGAAAACTACAGGCTTGTTGCCGCCGATTTGGGACTTGACTTAAACCGAATGGTTTTGTCGCGGCAGACGCATACCGATAATATCCGTATAGTGACAGCGGAGGATGCCGGCAAAGGTATAACAAGGGAGAGCGACATATATGATACGGATGGTTTGATTACAAATGTAAAGGGTATTTCACTTGTAGTTTTTGCAGCAGATTGTGTTCCGATTCTGCTTCTTGATCCTGTAAAGGGTGTTGCAGGTGCAGTGCATTCCGGCTGGCGCGGAACGGTCAAAGGAATAGGCGGCAAGGCGGTAAGCCTGATGAAAGATGTCTACGGCAGCAATCCAAATGATATTATTGCGGCAATAGGACCGAGCATTGGCCCGTGTTGCTTTGAGTTTGGTTTGGCAGATGCGGAGGAGAATTTCGGTGATAGATACTGCCGTGCATCCGGCGGCGGTAAAGCTTTGGTTGATATTTGGAGTATGAATATTGATATACTTAAAGCAGCCGGAATTGCAGAGAAAAACATAGATTTATCGGGCGTATGCACGGTCTGCAATGCGGATAAGTATTATTCATACAGAACGCATAAGGATGCAACCGGCAGACAGGCAGCGGTCATTTGTCTGCTGTAGGAGAAAGCTATGGACAGAAAGATTATTCATTTGGATATGGATGCGTTTTTCGCCTCAATAGAAGAACGCGACAATCCGGAGCTTAAAGGCAAGCCTGTAATAGTCGGAGCAAAGCCGGGAACGCGCGGAGTTGTTTCAACCTGTAATTATGAGGCGCGCAAATACGGTGTGCGGTCTGCAATGAGCTCGGCGGAGGCATACAGAAGATGCCCGAAGGCGGTGTTCGTTGACGGACATTATGAAAAGTATGTTAAAGCGTCAAAACAGGTGCATGAAATTATGAGCGAGTATACCGATTGTATAGAGTTTCTTTCGCTTGACGAGGGATATATGGATGTAACGGGAAGCGAAAGAATATTCGGCAGTGCAGAGTCGATTGCCTTGACAATTCAAAAGCGTGTTTATGAAACGGTGGGGACAACATGTTCTGTAGGAGTCGGCTATAACATGCTGTCTGCCAAGACGGCAAGTGAAGAAAAAAAGCCGCGAGGCTTTTTTGTTATAAAAAATCCGGAGGAGTTTTATGCTCTTATGCATTTGCGTCCGGTTGGGGTTCTTTACGGAATAGGAAAAAAGACAGAGGAACACCTCGCACGGATGGGTATACATACGGTAGAGGAGCTTGCAAAGGCAATTCCGCAGCAGCTTTCGTGCTTTGGCAAAAACGGAGCGGAAATGCAGAACTATGCACGCGGTATTGACAAACGTGTTGTTATGCCGAATCAGCCGCAAAAGTCAATCGGCAAGGAAACGACCTTTTTGACTGATGTAACCGATATGTCGGTGCTAAAGGATACGCTGCTTTTGCTTTCAAGAATAGTAAGTGACAGAATGAAAGCGAAGGGAAGGCTTGGGCATAATGTGACGCTGAAGCTGAAGTTTGCAGATATGCAAAGCATAACGCGGTCTTGCGCGGTAAAACCGACCAATGCGGCGGCGGATATTTATAAAGCAGCAGAAGAAATGCTTGAAAAGGAAAAATTAAAACGTCCGATACGGCTTATCGGCGTTACTGCCGGAAAGCTGTCGGAAAACGATTATGAGCAGATAAGTCTGTTTAAGAGCGAAAGCGAAAAAGACGAGAAAAATGAACGGTTGGACAATGTAGTAACCGATTTGCGTAAAACCTTTGGCAGGGATAAGCTTAAAACCGCAAAAGAATTATTGGCAGAGAAAAGACTTAAAGATATAAAATAAAAGGGAGGCTTAAGCCTCCCTTTTATTATCCTATAATACCTTTTATATATTCGGCAATTTCCGGAACCTTGCAGTTTGCAAAGAACAAATCGGCAAAGTTTTTGCCGCTGACAGCGGTTTTTAAGAAGTCCTGATCTATGTTCTTTAAAACATACATTATATCCTGATGTGTAACCTTTTTTACTTCATCAAGGATTTTTTTGTTGCGCTGCTCCGGAACGGCACGCTCTCTGGGGTATCCAAGACCAAATTCACCAGAAAACAGCTTTTCAAAGGTATAAGCAAGATTCAGCTCTGCTCCCCAGCCGAAGTTCTGTGCAAATGGCATAGCAATCGCATTACCGTTGTTTACCTGAGCAAAGAGATAACCGTCTGTCGGATCGGTAACATGACCGCACAATACGCCCGGAAATGAGTTGAGCGCAAGCATAGCGCCCTGTCCTGTGCCGCAGCCCGTTACAACAAAATCAACTGCACCGGAATTGAGCAGAATTGAAGCAAGCAAGCCGTTCATTACATATGTAAGCTGTGTTTCGTCATCTGCGGAATACATACCGAAGTTTAAAACCTTATGTCCCATAGGCTCAACAACAGATTTAAGAGTATTGCAGATAAGCTCATTTTTTGCAGCTTGTGAATTTTCGTTAATCAATGCTATTTTCATTTAAAACACTCCTTGTATTGTAATTTACATATATCAGTATAATATTTTATCTCGGCTTTGTCAATCAATTATCGGTTATTTCTGCCGTAAATTCCGTTGAGATGTCTGTATTTTGCACGGTCAATTCCGTTCAGCTGCTCTTTGGTTATTCTGAACTGCCAGTTTCCGTCTGCTTTACCGGGAATATTGAGCCGTGTGTCAGAGCCATAACCCAGCAAATCCTGTATAGGCATTATAACAAGCTCGGCGCTGCTTTCAAACAGCGTCCTGATTATTGCGTCATAGCCGTTGTTCCAGTCCGGACTTGTATAGCCGCAATAGTCAAGCAAATCTCTGCGGTCGCTTTCACTCAGCTCCCATACATAACCGAGCAGGGTGTTGTTGTCGTGTGTGCCTGTGTATGCAACGCAGTTTTTGATATAGTTGTGCGGCTTATGAGGATTCATGCCGTCACCCGGAAAACCGAACTGCATAACGCGCATGCCCGGGAAACCGCTGTATTCGACCAATTTTTCAACATCTTCGGTGATTATACCCAAATCCTCTGCGATAATCAGCTTGCCGTCCGATATTGCCTTTATTGCATCTATAAATTCCTCGCCGGGGCCTTTTTCCCATTTACCCTCGCGTGCGGTTTCGGCATCGCGCGGAATACTCCAGTATGATTCAAGACCGCGGAAGTGGTCGATTCTGATGCCGTCAAAGAGTTCAAGCATATAGCTTATCCGTGCCAGCCACCATTTATAGCTGTCTGACTTCATTGCCTTCCAGTTGTATAAGGGATTACCCCAAAGCTGACCGTCTTTTGCAAAGTAATCCGGCGGAACGCCTGCCACGCATGACGGACGATAGTCGCTGTCAAGTAAAAACTGTTCCTTGTTTGCCCACACATCACAGCTGTCGTATGCGACAAATATCGGAATATCACCGATTATTTTTATGCCGTTTTGGTTTGCATAAACTTTAAGCTCTGTCCATTGCATAAAAAATTCATATTGGATAAACTTCCACATAAATAAAATATCGGAATCAATATCGTTGTTTTTCCAATCAATCCAGCACTTGTTGTCATTTGCAGCTTTAAGTGCCATAAACCGGCAGCAGTCATCTAAATATTTTCTGCCGGAAATAAATTCTTCTATCGTCTGCCGCTGCTGCGCGCTCACGCGTGAAGAAATTGTTTTAAGAAGTTCAAAGCGTGTGTGGTAAAGACGTACAAATTCACAGCTGTACGGCGTTTGCTGACGATAACCCTCCAATTCTTCTTTGGAAACCAATCCCTGCTGCATAAGCTTGTCAAGATTAATAAAATACGGATTTCCGCCGAATGCGGAATACGATTTGTAGGGGGAATTACACTCATCAATCATACAAAAGGGAAGAACCTGCCAGTATGTAAAACCGCAGTCCTTTAAAAAATCAATAAATTCCTTTGCCTCATCTCCAAAGCTGCCGGTTGAATATTCTCCGGGCAGAGAGGAAATGTGCATTAAAACTCCGCTTGCTCTTTTCATTTTTACCTCCCATATACAAAAGGAGCTGCCCTGCGGCAACCCCTTTAAAGTTTCTTTATTTAACCTTCTGCTCCGTCATTTTCGGGCTGCGGCTGTTCCGGTGCAGCAGGCATCTGCTGCTGATAGCCATCGTGCAGATTACTGCGGTTATCGCGTACTATTGCTATGCACTGTTCAAGCTCTTTTGTTGTGCCGACAACAACGGTTTCTACTGTTTCCAGCAAATTATCGGAATACTTATATGCCGAATCCATAATCTGTGCGGCTTCGCTCTGTGCACGTTCTACTATCTGCTTGCCCTGGGCGATTGCCTGCTTTGTGATTTCATTTTCATCAACCATTGAAACAGCCTTTTTCTCAACGGTTTTTATAATTTCATCAGCCTCTGCCTGAGCCTCCTGAAGGATTCTCTGGCGTTCCTCTTTAATCCATTTAGCCTGTTTTAAATCTTCGGGTAATTTAAGCTTTAATTCCTGCAAAGCGTCAAGAAGCTCGTCCCTTTCAAGAATACAGCGTCCGGAAAACGGAACCGACGCACCTTTTTCTATTATATCCTCCAATTCATCCAAAAGCTCTAAAGCATCCATTTTGTTTACCTCCTATAAAATATTTATACGATAGAAACGGCTCAGCGGGGTGCACACCGTTTATTTATAACCGGTATCAGACTATCCGGCACAAGTCCCTCAAGGGAACCGCCGTAACCGGCAATCTCTTTGACTATACTTGAACTTAAAAACATGTAATCCTTGCTTGTAGGAATAAATAATGTTTCCGCATCATTGTATAGCTCATGATTGGTAAGAGCCATTTGAAATTCATATTCAAAGTCTGATACGGCCCTTATACCTTTAATGATTATGTCTGCCTTAACTGCTTTCATAAAATCAACCAGCAATCCGTCAAAGCTGAATACCTCAACATTACTGTAATCCGCAACGGCGGTTTTCAGCATTTCAACCCTTTCCTCGGCGGTAAAAAGCGGAGACTTGGAGTTGTTTATAAGTACGGCTACGATTACTCTGTCAAACAGTCTTGAAGCGCGTGAAATTATGTCTATATGTCCGTTTGTGCAGGGATCAAAGCTGCCGGGATATACAACTGTTCTCATATTATCACCCTTGCAGTATAGTGATTGCAGTCTTGCCGTAGGCGGATGTCTTTTTTATCGGATAATAGCTATCCGGAACAGCTTCGCCGCCGCGTTCGGTTTCAACCGCGATAAGTCCTCCGGTTTTAAGCAGACCGCCGCTGTGGATACTGCTTATTGCAGGTTCCAGAAAACCGCGGTTGTACGGGGGATCAATAAAAATTATGTCAAATTTTGTTTTGCATTGCTTTAAAAAGTCCAAAGCGGTACATTGAAGCACCTCTGCTTTATCCTCAAAATGAGCACGGACAAGATTGCTTTTTGTAAGTTTTACGGCAGCTACAGAAATGTCTGTGAAAACACAGTGTTCGCAGCCGCGGCTCAAAGCCTCTATGCCGAGGGCGCCGCTGCCGGAAAAAAGATCCAAAACGGACTCTGCCGGCACATTATATTGGATAATATTGAACAAAGCTTCTTTGACTCTGTCAGCAGTCGGTCTTGTGTCTGCCCCCTCCGGAGCCGTCAGTTTAAGTCCTCTGCGTATACCGGAAATAACTCGCAAACTAAGTACCCTCCCGACAACTGAAAATACAGTAATATCAATATATATTATTTATATCTTAATTCAGCGTATTTGTCAAGTGCTTTTATGCCAAAAAAGAACGCAAAATTATACCTGAAAATTGGATATAAAGAAAAACCCCCGCCGTGCCGCAGCATCGGCTGAGTAAAAACCTGAAAACCAGGTGGGGAAACGCCCGATGACATTACAAGTCCACTGGATGCACAAGGTGCATGAGGCATGTGCGCCGCCGCCGGAGACAAGACCCCTTTGTAAAAGTGTTGGTTTTACATTGAAACCAAATGCTGCGTACAAAGCAG
>CAJLFL010000026.1 GCA_905205855.1 uncultured Eubacteriales bacterium
AAAAAAACTGTTACTTTTAAAATTTGCTTGAAAAACAACGAAACAGCATAGCTTGTTCTATGCCGTTTTATCGAAAACTCCGCATGGTATATCTGAAAAACCTAATCAGGCAGCGCAGGAAGTTAAAAACTAAAAACATTCTTTGACTGTATTACAGTCATGATAAAAAATCGTCTACAACATCATCAAGATGAATAATGTCTAATTGCAGATCGTTACAAAGAGAAATTAAATTTTTTAATAATTCTTTTTCAAGGGAAATATCAGGTATAGAACGAATGAGAACATTAGATTGGGAGTTGAATACATCTATTCCGTACGAGGTATAATCACCTGCATCTTGTTGATAGAGAATATCCTTACGAAGCTGATAAAATGTCATTTGAAAACACCTCCTCAGCAAAGGCATGCATGTCGAAATTAAGATGATGAACAAGCGACAGCATATGTATAAAATCGGGAAGCGACTCTCCGTTTTCCCATTTTTGGAAACATCGGGGAGAGATAGATAAAAGCTCCGATATTTGCTCTTGGGTTAGGTTTTGTTGTTTTCTTAATTTACATAGCTGCGAAGAAAACAGAGCTTTAAGTTCGTCCATAATAGAAAAATCTCCTATTTATTTTTTTATCAACAGGAAAATTTTACTATTATATGAACAAAAAAACAACGAATACTTGTTCGTGTTATTTAAAATGTTCAAAAAATATGAAAAACATAAATTTTTACAGAATTTCAAAATACAGATTTGTCTTGATAATAGCGCCGTTTTATAACAATTCTGACAATTTATGTCCGGCTGACATATTAAAGCGACAAAATATGTCTGTCTTAATCTTTTTTTACTGCTTTGAATTTCTGGTATAAAACATTAAATACTCCGCATAATAGTCATATGATTACACGATATATTATATATGGATTTCTTGGCTGGAATATGGAAATTATATGGACAGGTTTGGGCTCTGTCACAACGGGCAGCAGGGATTTAATGGGGCATACCTCTGTGTGGATGTTTTTTATATACGGAATGGCGGTGCTGCTTGAACCTGTTCATGCAGCAATTAAAAACTATAACTGGTTTCTGCGCGGCTGTATCTGGATGTGCCTGATTTTTGTTATAGAGTTTGTCTGCGGCATGGTTCTTTCTTTTATGGGAATATATGCATGGAGGTATACCGGCGCGGCAAGCGTTATGGGGGTTATACGTCTTGATTATGCACCGCTTTGGTTTGCGGTGGGACTTATTTTTGAGCGTGTGCATAACGCCTTGCTTGCACACCATGTCGGATAAATGATAAATTAAGTATCTTTCGATAAACACCTGCATACTTATTTTAATAAGATAGGTTTATCGGGGAGGTATTTAACTTATGATAATACACATTGTTAAAGCAGGAGATACAGCGGCGAATATAGCTGCCCGGCATGGCGTTGAACTTGCAAATCTTTTGGCGGATAACGGACTTGAAGCAGGCGGCACGCTTGTTGCGGGGCAGGCCTTGGCGGTTCAGCCGCCTGAAATCGTCCATACTGTGCGCGGCGGAGAAACATTAAATTCAATAGCATCGGAGTATGGTATGTCGGTTAAGCAGCTGTATAGAAACAATTACCGTCTGAGGGGTTTGCCGGATATACAGCCGGGTGAAAATCTGATAATACGGTATGAAAACCAGGGACAAAACGGTGCTTTTGTGACAAACAGCTATGCTTATCCATACATAAATGACGGATTTTTAAGGGAACAGCTGCCGTATCTGTCATACTTTACGCCGTTTACATACGGAATAAATGCGGAGGGAGGAACGGTTAATCTGAATGATGACAGACTGATAGAGCTGAGCAGAGAATATGATGTTTTGCCGCTTATGCATCTGTCAACGCTGACGGAGGAGGGAGGTTTCAGCAATGACAGAGCAAGTATGATTTTCAGTGATGCGGCAAAACAGCAGAGGCTGATTTCGGAAATCTTTGGGATAATGCAGGATAAAGGCTATGCCGGACTTGATGTTGATTTTGAGTTTATATATCCGGAGGAAAAGTATGAATATGTGTCGTTTCTGCAAAATTTAAGACTTACTCTGAATCCTTACGGTTATCCGCTGTTTTCGGCACTTGCACCTAAAACATCCGATACGCAGAGGGGAGTATTGTATGAGGGACATGATTATTCCGGTATAGGAGCGGCGGTAAACGGTGTATTGCTTATGACTTATGAGTGGGGGTATACATACGGACCGCCTATGGCGGTTGCACCGATAAACAATGTAAGGCGCGTGGCTGAGTATGCCTTAACCAGAATACCGGCGGAGAAGATGTTTCTTGGTATTCCGACATATGGTTATGACTGGACTCTGCCTTATGAGCGAGGAAATCCAGGTGCGCCGTCAATTTCTCCTGTAGAAGCAGTTGATTTGGCGCGGCGGTACGGAGCGGAAATTCAGTATGATGAAACAGCGCAGTCGCCATGGTTCAGATATGCAGATGAAAACGGTGCCCTGCATGAAGTCTGGTTTGAGGATGTACGCAGTATAGAAAAAAAGCTTGCTCTTGCGGCAGAACTTGATTTCAGAGGAATAGGATATTGGAATTCGATGCGTGATTTTCCACAGAATTGGGTTGCTTTAAATAATCGGTATATTATAGAAGATAATCCTTTGTTTTTAAATGAATAGAAAAACATCACCTTAAATCCCAATGTTTATTTCGGGTAGATAATATCTGCCCCTACGGATGGGTGTATACATTACGTGTTGTTTGATGCTGCGCGGTTGGCTGTGCATGACGCAAAATATCTGTGTGGGCATACAGGACATATTGGGTTCGGCTATCTGCCGTTTCTGTGTTGTTGACAAATGACGGAATTTGTTGTAAAATCATACTAATGCAAATAAACACAAAAGGGGGATGGCTCTATGTTAAGAAAATGCTTTTTAAAGCGGTTCTTTTCGGTTGTGCTGTCCCTTGTTTTTATGCTTGGGGTATGTTCGGAATGCTGTTTTGCGCTGAGCATAACCAATATATTTAAAAAGGATTTGGCTGCGGCGGAGCCTTTGCCGCCGGCTATGAAGATGTATGCCAAATGCGAGGCTGTGACGGCGGAGATAAATAAAAAAACGCTCAGCGCGGCAAATGCGAAGTTTGAGAGTTTGCAGGCGCTGTATGACGGCAATGCGGATACGGTTTTTGAAAACGGCGATACAACCGAGGTAATACTGGATTTGGGAAAAATACATATGCTTGGCGGAATCAGAATAACACTTCCGAAGTATAAGGAAACGGCAGAAAAGAGCCGTTGTATCGGTACAGGCTTTTATGTATCGGCGGATAAAAAGGAATTTCGTAAGGCAGCAGAACTTTCAGAGGTTGATTTTTCGGATAACTCGGCAGAGGTTAAAGAGGTTATGTTTGGCGGCGCCGGCGAATATCGGTATGTCAAGGCGGTGATCCCTTCCGGCGCGAGAATTGCACAGCTTGATTGGCTTGAGTATCCTGAATGGGTTTATACGAAGAATGTAAATGGTAAATATGACATGAAGCTTAGACTTTATGCATATGACATACAAAAAAATATTAACGCGAGAATTGTTGCGGCAATATATAATCCGGACGGAATACTTAAATGCTTCAGCGTGATAAAGGAAAGCTTTGATGTGAAGACGGAGAAGGAGGTCGACCTTGGTGTTGCTGATATAAACCGTGAAAACGGCGACAGCTGCAGGGTTATGATATGGGATGAGGATGGAACTCCTTCACTCAACGGGACATTGGTTTACCGCGACAGCGGAGCAGCGGCATTTACGCTGCCGAGGGTTTTTGCCGATAATATGGTTCTTCAGGCGGACAAGCCGCTTTTAATATGGGGAAATGCCCCTGCCGGTGTATCGGTAAATGTCTTGCTTGAAAACCTGCGCGGCGGCAGTGTTGCCAAAGAGGTGAAGGCGGATAAGGATTCATCATGGACTGCGGAACTTGGGAGCTTTTCCGCCGGCGGTGAGTACAGACTGACAGTAAGCTGCGGAGGAGAGAAAAAAGAATACAGCAACCTTACCTTCGGTGACATATGGCTTTGTATCGGACAGTCAAATATAGAATATTATATGTACTGCGGAAAGGATACGACAAAATACTTAAAATCCAAAGACGGCAAGGCAGAGTCGGATAACCACAATATACGTTTTTTAAATCTGCTTAATAAGGGAATCGAGGGCGCCGGAGCGCCGCTTGAGGACATTCCGGTTTTGACAGGAGTAGGAGAATGGGATGTTATGGACGCGGCTTCTGCAGGATATTGCTCTGCAATAGGTTATTATTTTGCGCAAAAGGTAAACGCGGCAAACGATATACCCATCGGACTTATCTGTGCTGCGGTTGGAGATACCGAGATTGCAAGATGGCTGCCGGAGGGAAGCTATGGTTCTTTTGAATCAAAAGACGGAGGCTTATTCTATAATCGTATTTCTCCGCTTTCAAAACTGCAAATCCGCGGAATACTTATGTATCAGGGCGAGGCGGATCAATACCGCACGCATTTAAGCGCTGTGCAGTATCGGGACGCTATGTCCGGAATGGTGGATCTCTGCCGTGGAATATGGGGTGATGAACTGCCGTTTTATTGGGCTCAGCTTACGCGGTACAACAAGGACGAGAGCAATGTGCGTGAGGGACAGCGTTTGGCGCAGTATCATGTCAAAAATCAAAAAAACACAGGTGTAATATCATTGCTTGATATTTACGGAGAGTACAGGGGTGAAACAGGCAGCAGCAGGGCGGATATACATCCGCATCAAAAGGAGATTGCAGCGGAAAGGTTTTTCCGTTATGCCTGCCGTGATATATACGGCGGCGGCAAGCCTGCATCCGGTCCTGTATACAAGGAAATGAAGGTTGTCGGTGACAGCATAGAGCTGACCTTTGATACAACAGGGGATTTGACGGTTATGCCTGTTGAGCAGTATGCTGATCTTACAGCAAAAAGGTACATAAAAAAGAATAATATCGACACAGGCATACCGCAGGAGTTTGAGATAGCAGGCGCGGACGGAAAATATAAAAAAGCAAAAGCAAGCATAAACGGAAATAAAATTATACTTAAAAGCGATGCGGTTTCAAAGCCTGTATCGGCGCGGTACGCATGGGGCGCATATCCGGAGATGCCGAATCTTACGGATGCTTCCGGTTTGCCGGTGCTGACCTTTACAACCGACGGAGAATAAAATTTACAGTTGACAGAAAAGGTGTTTTTAAAGTATAATTTTTTTAGATTAGGCATATCGGATTCAAAGACAAGGAGGAAATAAGATGCGGTGTATATACTGCGGACATCTGGAAAGTAAGGTAGTGGATTCCCGTGCGGCAGAGGACGGAACGGCAATAAGACGCCGCAGAGAATGTCTTAGCTGCGGCAGACGCTTTACTACCTATGAGAAGATAGAGAATGTTCCTATAATAGTAATAAAAAGAAACGGCTCAAGGCAAAGCTTTGACAGGGATAAACTGCAGAAGGGAATACTTAGTTCCTGTGCAAACAGACCTGTGCCGCTTAAAGTGATTGATGATATGCTTGATGATATTGAGGCAGAAATACATAATTCACTTGCAAGAGAGGTGTCGTCCGATAAAATCGGCGAGATGGTTATGGAACGTCTGCGTGTTATAGATGAAGTTTCATATGTGCGCTTTGCTTCGGTGTATAAAAAGTTTCAGGATATAGAAACCTTTAAAAAAGAGCTTGCGGAAATGTCAAAAAATAAAGCCTGAGGGATTCCTCAGGCTTTTTAATCGCGGAATTCAAATAGTTTTTTAAGAGGGATATTCAAAGCTTCGGCAATTTCAATCAGCGTATCAAGAGTGCATGATGATGCGGCGGTTTCAATTCTTTGGATATAATTCCTGCTGAAGTTACACTTCTCTGCAAGCTGCTCCTGCGTCATCCCCTGTTCTTTTCTGTAATGCAATATGTTCAGACCAATGGCAAGCCATGTGTCAAAGTTTTTATTCTTCATACTTATTACCTCCGCTTTTATAGTATACAGTTATTAAATCCGAAATTCATCAAATAAAATGGTTGTAAAAGATAACAAAATAGTTGTATTTATTGAAATATTGTGTTATAATACAAACGAAACGGACTTTGGCGCTGTAAGTTTGAAAACAGATATCTTTGTGTCGGAAGATGTCTGTTTTTTTGTTGCTTTGCTCCCATTTTATGACAGAATTTAAGCCGACGGCGGAGTATAATATACAAAGGTGAGGGAAATGGTGATAGACGTTTATGCAGACGTGCTGTTTGCAATAAATTTTTTAATGGATCTGGTAATTATATTTGCAACGGCGGTCATGGCAAGGGAAAAGATTTGTATAGCGCGGATTTCCATAGCTGCCGCGGTTCTGGCGTCGTACGGGACATTTGTTTTTTATCCGCAAATCAGTTTTATATATTCTGTACTCGGCAGAGCCTTAATGTCTGCTGCAGCGGTAATTATATTGTGTAAATCATTAAATATAAAAAGGCTGCTAAAAGCTGCTTTAGTATTCTGGGCAGTTACAGTGGTTACCGGCGGCACTGTGTACGGGATGTGTATGATGACAAGCTTTGGCAGAATAGTAAAGGCAGTGACGGTAAACGGAAGTCTGTATATGGATGTCGGTCTTGACAGTATTCTTATGGGAACCGTTGCCGCATATGCTATGATATATGCATTTAAACTGATATGTATAAGAAACTTCAGCCGTGACAAAATTTTGTTTCCGGCGGAGGTATATATAAACGGTAAAATATATGAGGTCAGTGTATTGGCAGATACGGGATGCGAGCTCAAATTGCCGGTAACCGGCGAGGGCGTTTTGCTTATACCGGAGAAACGGCTTAAAGGACTTAATGCGGATATAATAACTGAAATTTCTGTAAGCACGGTTGGGGGCGGAGGAAAGATTCCGGTATTTTATCCGGATAAAATAGAATGTTACGGCAGATACCGTATAAACGGTTCTGCTGCAGTGGGGATAGTTAAAGAAGAATTTACGGAGGACGGTTTATATACAGCCGTAATAAATCCGGAGGCAATAGAAGAAGTAAAAGAAAATGAAACAAACAGGAGTGATTCAAATGCTGAAAAGGTTAAAAACATTTATTCTACGGCTGGTACAAAGGCTGCTGCCGCAAAAGAAAAAGGGAGTATATTACATAGGCGGCAGCGAAACGCTGCCGGCGCCGCTGAGCCGCAGCGAGGAGGAGGAACAGTTAAAACGTTTGGACGATCCGGAGCAAAGAGAGCAGGCACGGAAGATTTTAATAGAACGGAATCTGAGACTGGTTGTGTATATAGCGAAAAAGTTTGAAAATACCGGAATCGGAGTAGAAGACTTGGTTTCTATAGGCGCAATAGGGCTTATAAAGGCGATAAATACATTTAAGACAGATAAAAAAATCAAGCTTGCGACATATGCGTCAAGATGTATAGAAAACGAGATATTGATGTACTTGCGTAAAAACAACGGTTCAAAGGCGGAAATCTCTATAGACGAACCGCTTAATGTCGATTGGGACGGGAACGAGCTTTTGCTGTCGGACGTATTGGGGACGGATGATGATATAACGCAGCGCGGACTTGAGGATGAAGTTGACAGGCAGCTGCTTCATCTTGCTATGGAAAAGCTTTCGGAACGTGAAAGGTGTATAATGGAGCTGCGTTTTGGGATAAACAATGACGGGAACGAAAAAACCCAAAAGGAGGTGGCGGATTTGCTGGGGATTTCCCAATCCTATATATCGCGGCTTGAAAAAAGAATAATTGTAAGACTTAAAAGAGATATAACTAAAATGATAAACAGCTGACAGCGTTATTTTTTGTAAAAAAAGCATATTTTACACCAAAATCAGTTGACGTTAAACGAATTTAGGTATATAATGTTAATAGTTTATCAATCTTAATACAAAATATCAGCGGATATTTATATATAATTGGAGGAGATTATAATGAGCAGAGTTTACAATTTTTCAGCAGGACCGTCTATGCTCCCTGTAGAGGTTCTTGAGCGTGCACAAAAGGAGATGCTTAATTGCAACGGCAGCGGTCAGTCAGTTATGGAAATGAGCCACCGCTCTAAAGAATATCAGGCTATTATAGACGAAGCAGAAGCGCTTTTCCGTGAGGTTATGAATATACCTGACAATTATAAGGTATTATTCCTGCAGGGCGGCGCGTCTACCCAGTTTGCAATGGTTCCGCTTAACCTCGGAAACAAAAACAAGTCTGCGGATTATGTGATTACCGGTCAGTGGGCAAAGAAAGCGTTTGCAGAAGCCGGACGTTATCTTGATGCCCATGCTATTGCTTCAAGTGCGGATAAGACTTTCTCATATCTGCCCAAGGTAGATAAGTCAATGCTGACACCGGATGCGGATTATGTGCATATCACATACAACAACACAATTTACGGTACACACTATAATACAATGCCTGATTTTGGTGATACAACGGTTGTTACCGATATGTCCTCCTGTATTTTGTCAGAAGAAGTTGATATAAGCAAGTTTGGCTTGATTTATGCCGGCGCTCAGAAGAATATGGGCCCTGCCGGTGTAACGGTTGTAATCGTACGTGATGATCTGATCGGAAACGCTATGGATTTTACACCTACCATGCTTAATTATCAGACACATGCTGATAACGGCTCTATGTTTAACACTCCGCCTACATACGGAATTTATATCTGCAAGCTGGTTTATGAGTGGATAAAGAACATGGGCGGCGTAAAAGTTATGCATGAAAAGAATGTCGAAAAAGCAAAGCTGCTTTATGATTTTCTTGATAATTCAAAGATGTTTAAAGGTACAGTTGTACCTGAGGATCGTTCTTTGATGAATGTTCCGTTCGTTACCGATTCTGATGAGCTTAACGCTAAGTTTATAGCAGAATCAAAGGCAAAGGGCTTTGTCAATCTTAAAGGTCACCGTACGGTCGGCGGTATGCGTGCAAGTATCTACAACGCAATGCCGATTGAGGGTGTAAAGGCTTTGGTTGAGTTTATGAAAGATTTTGAGGCAAACAACTGATTTTGATTTATTTTGAAAGGATTGTTGGATTATGTATCAGATACAAACACTGAATAAAATTTCTAAAAAAGGATTGGCAGTGCTCGGTAATAATTATTCATGCGCGGACGAGGTTAACAACCCGGACGGTATTATTCTCAGAAGCTTTAAAATGCACGATATGGAGCTTCCGGAAAGTTTGCGTGCTGTTGCAAGAGCAGGCGCCGGCGTAAATAATATTCCGATTGACAAGTGCACTGAAAAGGGTATAGTGGTATTCAATACTCCGGGTGCAAATGCAAATGCTGTTAAAGAACTTGTTCTTGCGGCGCTGTTCCTGTCATCAAGAAAGATTGTTCAGGGAATCGAATGGACAAAAACACTGGCAGGTGAGGGCGATGCGATTTCCGGCTTGGTTGAAAAAGGAAAGTCAAGCTTTGCCGGTCCTGAGATAGAGGGTAAGACTCTTGGCGTTGTGGGACTTGGTGCAATCGGCGTTCGTGTTGCCAACGCAGCACATCACCTCGGCATGGATGTTATCGGATTTGATCCGTATTTGTCGGTTGATGCGGCTTGGCATCTGACACGTTTTGCACATAAAGCAAACGACCTCCAGGAGCTCCTGGAAAAATCAGATTATATTACAATACATGTGCCTGCAAATCCGCAGACAAAGGGTATGTTTAATTCAGAGGCATTTGTTTCAATGAAGAACGGTGCGCGTTTGCTCAACTTCTCACGCGATAGTTTGGTTGACGAGGCAGATTTGCTAGCTGCTCTTGACGAGGGTAAGGTTGCGACATATATCACTGACTTTGCAAGCGAAGCATTGCTTAAGCATGACAATGTTATCTGTATGCCGCATCTTGGCGCTTCTACTCCGGAAAGTGAAGAAAACTGCGCTGTTATGGCAGCAAGTGAGATAAAAGACTTTTTGGAAAACGGAAACATCAAAAACAGTGTAAACTTCCCGAACTGCGACATGGGAGTTGTAAACGGTACGCGTATAACCGTACTGCATAAGAATGTTCCCAATATGATTAAGCAGTTTACGGATGCTTTGGCAAGTATAAATATCAATATAGACAATATGCTTAACAAGAGCAAGGGCGATAATGCTTATACAATGATAGATATTTCGGGTGAATGTGATTCCTCCGTCACCGATACAATTAAGTCTATTGACGGTGTTATTAAGGTATATGTGCTGAAGTAGTTTTTATATTCGTAAAAAACAAATAAAGGCTTTGATTCAGTAAGCTGAATGGTCGCGCACATTTGTGTGAGGAAAGTCCGGGCTCCATAGGACAGGGTGCAAGCTAACGGCTTGTGGAGGCGACTCTAAGGATAGTGCAACAGAAATATACCGCCTGCCGATGCAGGTAAGGGTGGAAAGGCGAGGTAAGAGCTCACCCGGCTGTATGGTGACGTACGGCTGCTGTAAACCCCACTCGGAGCAACGCTTGAATGGAAGGCTTAACCGGTCCGGCTACTTCCGAAAAGGCGGCTTGAGGCGTGCGGTGACGTGCGTCCCAGATAGATGACCATTTTTAACAGAACCCGGCTTATGGCTTGCTGATAAAAATAAACCGAAAGCGTATTTACCGCTTTCGGTTTATTTTATTATTCTAAATCAAAGCCTATCTGTTCAATCCCCTTGTCTTCATCCTTTATCAAAGCTCCTGCAGCAGGAATGTTGCGGCAGCCATAACCGGAGGTAGTCAGCAATCCGCTGTCCTTTGCCTCGGTAACCTCTTTGATTACAGCGTTTCGTCTTAATGTCATCACGCTTACGCCCTGGCTGCTTCTTGTTGTTTTTTCCGGAATTTTATCGGTATTGACAGCCAAAGCCTTGTCGGCACTGCTTTTAAGCACAATATCGGTATCTGTTTTAAGATACAGCATACTGACGAGCGGTGATTTGACAGAGAACGCGCCGGTCAGCTTGCGGCGATTTGACTTGGTTTCGTAGCTTTTAAGAGGAATTTTTGCACATTTACCGTTTTCAAAGCAGAAAAGCACATGCCCGCTGTAATCTCCGCTTATTATCATTCCGGCTATGTCGCCTTTTTCCGTCATGCCGAGCAGATTCGGGATATATTCGCCAAGCTGGCTTGCCTTTCCGTCCGGAATGTCACCGGCGTGTATCTTATACACCTCTCCGCCGGCAGTAAATATTAAAAGCTCACTGCGGTTTGTGGTTTCCTCCTCCTGTATTATCCTGTCATCATCTTTAAGCCGCTGCTCTCCGCTTGTTCTGAGAGATACAAGAGAAATCTTTTTGATGTAGTTATGCGCTGTGCGAAAGATTCGCACGCTGTAATCCTCAAAGGTTTGTTCCTCGGTATCATATTCAGCAAGCTCATCATCACAGATAAGCTGTGTCCGTCTGTCAGAACCATACTTTTTGGCAGCTTCTTTAAGCTGCTTTTCGATAATTTTATTTACTCTCGCCTTGCTTTTACTTATTGCCTCAAGATCAGCAATTTCGGCTTTCAGTTTTTCAATTTCATCGGTGCGCTTTAAGATATAGTCTTTATTAAGATTGCGTAGCTTTATTTCAGCAACGTATTCCGCCTGAACTTCATCTATACCAAAGCCTTTCATAAGATTGGGGACAACCATATTATCGTCCTCGGTTTCTCGCACGATTTTTATTGCTTTGTCTATGTCAAGCAAAATGAGAGCAAGTCCCTCCAGCAGATGCAGTTTTTCGGATTTGCGCTGTATGTCGTAAGCTACACCGCGTAAAACACAGCTCCTGCGGAACCGCAGCCATTCGCACAGAATATCATTCACTCCGAGCACCATAGGAGAGCCTTCCACTAAGATATTAAAGTTACAGCCAAAGCTGTCCTGAAGCGGCGTCATCTTGAAAAGCTTTGCCATCAGCTTATCGGGATTGCTGCCTCTCTTTAAGTCTATGGTAAGCTTGAGTCCCATTTTGTCGGTTTCATCACGAATATCCGAAATTTCTTTTATTTTTCCTGCCTTAACAAGGTCAACGATTTTTTCTACTATTGCCTCAACCGTTGTGGTATATGGTATCTCCTTAATATCTATGCAGTTCTGTTTTTTATCGTATTCGTACTTAGCACGCAGCTTAAAGCTGCCTCTGCCGGTCTTATAGATTTCGCGCATTTCATCACGGTTGTATATAAGCTCGGCTCCCAAAGGAAAGTCCGGTGCCGGCATGATGTCAAGCAAATCAGCCTCCGGATCCTTCATTACGGCTATTGTCGCGTCGCATAGCTCGCGCAGATTAAAGCTGCATATATTTGACGCCATGCCTACCGCAATGCCTTGATTCGGATTTGCAAGGATGTTGGGAAAGGTAGTGGGAAGGAGAACGGGTTCTTTCATTGTTCCGTCATAATTGTCAACAAAATCAATGGTGTCCTTGTCCATATCTCTAAAGATTTCGCTGCAGATTTTTGCAAGCTTTACCTCTGTATAACGTGCGGCAGCATATGCCATATCTCTTGAATATTGCCGTCCGAAGTTACCCTTTGAATCAACAAGCGGCAGCAGAAGTGCGCCGTTGCCCTCTGTCAGACGAACCATAGTTTCGTAGATAGCGGAGTCGCCGTGTGGGTTAAGCCGCATTGTCTGTCCCACAACATTTGCGGATTTTGTACGTCCGCCGGTCAGCAATCCCATTTTATACATGGTGTACAAAAGCTTTCGGTGTGATGGCTTAAAACCGTCAATCTCAGGTATTGCACGGGAGATTATAACGCTCATGGCATACGGCATATAGTTTTGTTCCAGGGTATCTGTTATCTGTTGCTCTTCTATAATCGGTTTTTTCATATGCTTACACCTCTTTCGGCTACATTACATCAGTCATGTCTATAAACTCATGACCTACGTTGGCAATGTGTTCTTTTCTGCCGGCAAGATTGTCGCCAAGCAGAAGGTCAAACATTTCGCGTGTTTTCTCTATATCGTCGGGCATAACCTTAATAAGCCGGCGTGTTTCCGGATTCATTGTGGTTTCCCACATCATTTCGGGCTGGTTTTCACCAAGTCCCTTGCTGCGCTGAATGGTATACTTTTTTCCATCCAACTTTTGAATTATTGCGGCTTTTTCCGGCTCGTTAAATGCAAAATAGGTCTTATCCCTGCAGGTTATCTCGTATAACGGAGATTCTGCAATATAAACATAGCCTTTGTCTATAAGAGTGGGGGCAAGACGATAAATCATGGTCAGTAGCAGTGTGCGTATCTGGTATCCGTCAACATCGGCATCAGTACATATAATAACCTTGCTCCATCTCAGATTGTCCAAATCAAATGAGTTTAAGTCTTTGTTATGCTTGCTGTCTATCTCAACGCCGCAGCCTAAAACCTTAAGCAAGTCCACTATGATATCGCTTTTGAATATTTTATTATATTCCGCTTTAAGGCAGTTGAGAATTTTACCGCGAATCGGAATAATTGCCTGAAACTCACTGTCGCGTCCGAGCTTACAAGCGCCGAGAGCAGAATCACCCTCCACGATATAAACCTCGCGGCGGCTTACGTCCTTGCTGCGGCAGTCAACAAACTTTTTGACGCGGTTTGCCACGTCAAGAGTGCCGCCAAGCTTCTTTTTGATATTTACACGCGTTTTTTCTGCTGTTTCACGGCTGCGCTTGTTGACAAGAACCTGCTGACAAATCTTTTCCGCATCCATCTTGTTTTCTATAAGATAAATACTCAGCTGCTCACGCAAAAACTCGGTCATTGCGTCCTGAATAAATTTGTTTGTTATTGCCTTTTTTGTCTGATTCTCATAGCTTGTCATGGTAGATAGCGAGTTGCTGACAAGGATAAGGCTGTCCTCTATATCGGTAAACTGTATTTTGCTTTCGTTTTTTGTGTATTTGTTGTTTTGTTTTAAATACTTGTCGATTGCATAAACAAATGCGTTTTTTACAGCTTTATCAGGGGCACCGCCGTATTCCAGAAAGCTGGAGTTGTGATAGTATTCCAGCCTGCTGAAGGAATTGTTAAAGCAGAATGCAAAGCTCATACGAACCTTGTATTCGTCCAAATCCTCCCTGTCACGTCCCTTGCGTTCAGTCTCGATATAGTGAACGGATGTCATTTCGGTGCCGCCGCTCAGTTCTTTTACATAGTCCACAATTCCGTTTTCGTAGAAGTATTCAAAGGTTTCAAACTCACCGGGAGAGGTTTCGTTTTTAAGAATAAATCTGAGACCCGAATTTACAACCGCCTGCCGCTTTAATATGCTCTGATAAAATTCCAGAGAAATATTTATATCCGTAAATACCTCAAGGTCGGGTTTCCAATGAATTTTACTTCCCGTATGACGGTGGCGGAATTTTGTTTTCTCAAGTCCTCCGATGTTTTCGCCCTTTTCAAAATGCAGGTTAAATTTATATCCGTCCCTTAAAATTTCAACATCCATATACTGAGAGCTGTACTGCGTAGCGCACGCGCCCAAACCGTTTAAGCCTAATGAAAATTCGTAGTTGCCGCCGGCATTGTTTTTGTATTTTCCGCCTGCGTATAACTCACAGAATACAAGCTCCCAGTTGTATTTTTTTTCACGTTCGTTATATTCTACCGGGATTCCTCTGCCGAAGTCCTCTACCTCGATTGACATATCCATATAGCGTGTCACATATACTACGTTTCCATAGCCCTCGCGCGCTTCGTCAATAGAGT
>CAJLFL010000027.1 GCA_905205855.1 uncultured Eubacteriales bacterium
AATAAAACCTATATGTTTTATAGGTTTTATTGTATCACCAACCTTTTCCTTTGTCAAGAGTTTTTTTAAAAAATTTTTTTAGCATACAAAACCTCCGAAATATTGACTTTTTCTGCAATCAAGTATATAATTTCT
This sequence comes from uncultured Eubacteriales bacterium, assembly GCA_905205855.1. Lineage (GTDB taxonomy): Bacteria > Bacillota > Clostridia > Monoglobales > Monoglobaceae > Ructibacterium. The sequence continues at coordinate 136 of CAJLFL010000027.1, forward strand.
TTTAAAAAGGGGGCACACACCAATGAAATTATCAGAACTCTTTGCTCAAAAAAGACCTACTCTTTCATTTGAAGTATTTCCGCCAAAAACGGATGATAAATATGAAACCATAAAATTTGCAGCTGAAAAAATTGCTGCGCTCAAGCCCGATTATATGAGCGTAACTTACGGTGCGGGCGGCGGCACAAGCGATTATACCGTATCGGTTGCCGCTGATATTCTTAACAATTATAATGTTACTCCGCTGGCGCATCTCACCTGTGTATCATCCGATAAACAAAAAATCACCGCTCAGCTTAAAGTTCTTAAAGATAACAATATAGAAAACATTTTGGCTTTGAGAGGAGATATACCCAAAAACTCCGACAATTCAGCAGGTGAATATAAATATGCCGCTCAGCTTATCCGCGACATAAAATCAATGGGCGACTTTTGTATCGGCGGAGCCTGCTATCCCGAAACTCATGTCGAATCCTCCACCTCTGCAGAGGATATAAAATACCTTAAAGAAAAGGTTGACACCGGCTGTGACTTTTTGACTACTCAGATGTTTTTTGATAATAATATTCTTTACAGCTTTTTATATAAAATCCGCGAGGCAGGAATTACTGTCCCGGTAGTTGCCGGCATTATGCCGGTCACAAACGGCAAACAAATCAAACGCATATGCGAGCTATCCGGCACATATCTTCCGCAAAGGTTTAAATCCATAGTTGATAAATTCGGCTCCGATCCCGCCGCAATGACACAGGCAGGCGTTGCCTATGCAACAGACCAGATTATTGACCTTCTTGCAAACGGAGTAAACGCAGTACATGTATATTCAATGAACAAGCCTGAGGTTGCTGCTGCAATACAGGCAAATCTTTCAAAAATCATTCCAAAAAAGGACTGAGCACATGATCAAGCTTGAATACGCCGGGAAAAATGAAATACAAACAGATCGCGCCGAGGTATTGCGCTACCTCGGCTATAAACGCGGTTCCGGCGCAGAAATTCCGCTTGTCGTTGTTGAATGTATAAATGAAATTCACTCCGCATTACAGTGCAAGGCTTGCTATGACCGGTTTAAAATCTCAGAAAAAGAGAACGATACATTAAACCTCGGATTTGCCGAAACAAGCTCCGCAGCGCTGAGGAAAAATCTCAGCGGCTGTGATGAAATAATTGTTTTTACCGCTACAATCGGGTTTGAGGTTGACCGCATTATTCAAAAATACAGTATTTTGTCACCGGCACATGCGGTTACGGCACAGGCAGCCGGGGCAGCCGCTATAGAAAAATGGTGCGATCTGCTTTGTGAAAGATTCAAACAGCGCTGCATATCGGAAAAGCGTTATCTAAGACCGCGATTCAGTCCCGGCTACGGAGATCTTTCAATCAAGCTGCAGTCGGATATTATACACATTCTTGACTGCACAAGAAAAATCGGTGTTTCGCTTACCGACAGTCTTATGATGCTTCCGGGAAAATCAGTTTCAGCCATAATCGGTATAAGTAACAAGGACATCGGCTGCCGCAGCGGCTGTGAAGTATGTGAAAATACCCAATGCGAATTCAGGAGGACATAAAAATGGATATACTTTCAAACTTAAAAGCTTCCCGTTTGTATTTTGACGGCGGCTACGGAACAAGCCTGCAAAGCCACGGACTTAAACCGGGCGAGCTTCCTGAACTTTGGAACCTTTCACACAGTGATATTATAACTGCCCTGCACAAGGCATATTTTGACGCCGGCTGCAATATTGCAACTACAAACACCTTTGGAGCAAACTCGCTCAAATTTGATTTGCAGGAGCTTGATGAAATTATATCCGCAGCAGTAAGCTGTGCGGAAACCGCACGCAAAACATCAGTAAACACAAGCAACAAATACATCGCTCTTGACTTAGGCCCTACCGGAAAGCTGCTTAAACCGTTGGGTGATCTTGACTTTGAAGACGCGGTTGAGGTTTTTGCCCAAACGGTTCGGCTCGGCGTTAAATACGGCGTCGATTTAATTATAATAGAAACCATGAATGACAGCTATGAAACCAAAGCGGCGCTTCTTGCTGCAAAGGAAAATTCCGATTTACCCGTATTTGTCACAAATGCATATGACGAAAGCGGAAAGCTGATGACCGGCGCTTCACCGGAGGCTATGGTTGCTTTGCTTGAAGGGCTTGGTGCAGATGCAATCGGTGTAAACTGCAGTCTTGGGCCTGACAAGCTGATTCCCGTAATTAAAAAGATTTTAGAATACTCGTCACTGCCCGTCATCGTAAATCCAAACGCCGGACTGCCCATATTCAAGAATGGACGCACAAGCTACGGTCTGACGCCTGACGATTTTGCCGAAACAATGGCGGAAATAGCCGAAATGGGCGCATCCGTACTCGGCGGCTGCTGCGGTACTACACCTGAACATATACGAAAGCTTGTACTTAAAACGCAAAACATACCTCTTAAACCTGCAAAAAAGAAAAACTTTACTGTAATTTCGTCATATACACATGCCGTATACTTTGATAAAAGGCCTGTTCTTATAGGCGAGCGCATCAATCCGACCGGAAAACCGCGCTTTAAAACGGCTCTGCGTGAGGAAAACTATGATTATATTCTGAAAGAGGGCGTTGCACAACAGGAGGCAGGCGCAGATGTACTTGATGTGAATGTGGGGCTTCCGGAAATTGATGAAAAATCTGTATTGACAAAAACCGTGCAGCTCTTGCAGTCCGTATCCGCACTGCCGCTGCAGCTTGACACATCCGACCCGTCCGCAATGGAATCCGCACTGAGAATTTATAACGGAAAACCTCTTATCAACTCAGTAAACGGAAAACCTGAGGTAATGGACGCTGTATTTCCGCTCGCGGCAAAATACGGCGGCGTGGTAATCGCACTTACTATTGACGAGAGTGGTATCCCGGAAACTGCCGACGGCAGAATCAACACCGCGCTTAAAATAATCAGCCGTGCCGCAGAATACGGAATTCCGTCAAATGACATTATAGTTGATCCTCTTGCAATGACAATCAGTTCGGACAACAAGTCCGCTCTCGTCACCTTGGAGTGTCTGAAAAGACTGTCGGACATGGGAATAAAAACGAGCCTCGGCGTATCAAATGTATCATTTGGCTTGCCTCAAAGAGGACTTATAAACTCAACCTTTTTTACAATGGCACTGAACAATGGTCTTGGTGCAGCAATAATGAACCCCCATGCCTCCGGTATGATGGATGCGTATTACAGCTATTGCGCTCTTGCCGCTCTTGATTCAAACTGCGAAAAATATATAGAATACTCCGCCGCGGCTCAGGAACAGACTACCGCACCGATTAAAACCGCAGAGTTGTCACCGGAGGAGGCTTTAAAGCGTGCAGTGCTTAAAGGGCTTAAAGAAAACGCAGCAGATGCGGCAAGGACATTACTTACCGACACTCCGCCGCTTGACATTATAGATAAAAGTATAATTCCCGCACTCGATGAGATGGGAGTTAAGTTTGAAAAGAAAACAGCGTTTCTGCCACAGCTTTTGATGAGCGCTGAGGCTGCCAAAGCTGCCTTTGATATTATAAAAGAAAATCTTTCTGCCGGCGGAAAGGAACGCGAGAAAAAATATAAAATCGTTATTGCCACGGTCAAGGGTGATATTCACGACATAGGCAAAAACATAGTTAAGGTTCTGCTTGAAAATTATGATTTTGACGTTATAGATCTCGGCAAGGATGTGCCTCCGGAACTGATAGCCGAAACAGCAGTGCGCGAAAACGTCCCTCTGGTTGGTTTAAGCGCACTTATGACAACAACCGTTCCGGCTATGGAGGACACGGTAAAGCTTTTAAGAAAGGTTCATCCGGCGTGCAGAGTAGTTGTCGGCGGAGCTGTTCTTACCCAGGAATACGCCGATATGATAGGGGCTGACAAATACGCAAAAGACGCAATGGAAACCGTGCGTTATGCAGAATCTCTGATATAGTCCAAAAATCAGAGATTCTCAAAAGCCACGATTAGATAAGGGAACAACGCTTTTTATATTTGCCTCAAGTCTAAGTTCTGTTTCAGTGCCGTTTACTTTTATAATGACCGTTTGCGGCACAGGCGTTTCAAGTGTAAGCTCTGTTACCTTTCCATCATTCCAAGATGCCGAAACCGTTATATTGCCTTTGGCACACAATCCGGAAAAGCTGCCGCTCCTCCAGCTGTCCGGCAGAGCCGGCAAAACAGAAATTTTCCCGGACTCCGACTGTAAAAGCATATTTGCAATTCCGACAGCCGCGCCGAAGTTGCCGTCTATCTGAAACGTCGGATGTGCATCAAGCATATTGGGATAAGTTCCTCCGCCGTTGATTGACAGTTCCTTTTTGGGGTTACAAAGCGTAAGCTGATTGTTAAGTAATCTGAGTGTGTGATTTCCATCGTGCAGCATAGCCCAAAAATTTATTTTCCATGCAAGACTCCATCCTGTTCCGCCGTCACCTCTTTTTCCAAGAGTTTTTCGGCACGCCTCTGCAAGTTCAGGTGTGTTATCAACCGATATATCATGTCCGGGGTACAGACTGAATAAATGCGATACATGTCTGTGCTGCGGATCTGCTTTGGTTTTCTCGCCATACCATTCCAAAAGTCTGCCGTCATTTCCTATTTTAAGCGGATAAAGCCTGCTCATGACACTACGCAGCTTATCACAAAATTCAATATCTGCACCAAGAATACTTCCTGTCTCTATGACTTTTTCAAATAATTCACGGATTATGCTTACGGTTATAGTTGACATCTTTGTCATAGATACCTTTTTGCCGTCAAGCAAAAACTTATTTTCCGGAGATGATGACGACATAAGTGTCAAATATTCGTCTACCTCAGACAGCATATCAAGATAAAACTCTGACGCTTCCTTTGCTATCGGATAAATTTCTTTTAAATATTCTTTATCTAAGGTATATTCATATCCGTCAAAAAGCTGATAAACCAGCCATCCGGATGCCATACACCACGGCGACCATGCACTTGAGCCTTCAACGCCGCGGCTTACCGGCCCTGTTTGCGCCCAAATATCAGTATTATGATCATAATAAATCCTTTTGCATCATAATAATTGCGTGCCGTTCTTCTGCCCGACATCATGCCTTCTTTTACCAATTCGACAAACGGTTCAAAACATTCGCCGAGATTGCAGATAAAACTCGGCCAGTAATTCATTTCTGTATTTATGTTTGTGGTATACCCGGAATTCCACGGAGCATAAAGCTGCTCATTCCATATTCCCTGAAGGTTCATTGCCCAGCTGCCGCTGCGCGATGCAGAAATCATAAGATATCTGCCATAGTTAAACAAAAGCTCATACATTCCCTTATCAGTGCCGTCAAACTCTGCCAAACGTCTTTCATTATCACAGTCATCGGTATCTCCGCCGAGGTTCAGGGACACGCGCGAATACAACTCTGCAAAATTCTTTTTGTGACACTCCTCCGCTTCGCAAAAACTTTTGCATGATGTCACCGCTTCATACGCAGCATTTTTATGCTCCTTATCGGGCACAGAGTACGGATCTATGTAGCTTGTTTTTATACTTATATAAATTTCTGCCTCATCTGCACTCTCAACTCTGATTTCATTCTCCGATACCGTACAGCTTCCACCTGTTGTCCTGACATTGATTGCCGCAGTAAACGAAATTGATTTTTCTTTATCGGAATACACAAACTGCGGATTATAATACTCCGTTCTGTCTGCGTCATACGGACAAATCCCGCTTATCAGCAAGACATCTCTCCTTATTTCAGTTTCCGTAAGTCTGACTTCAGATTCATATGATACTTTAAACGATAATCCGCCGTTTTTCTCGGATTTTTCTTTTACAGCAATACAGTCATATTTTTCGGATGCAAAATATATACGATTATAGGACACACCGTTAACTTTAAAACCGACATGCACTGTTCCGTCCGACATATTCAATGTTCTTTTATAATCGGACAAATCAGTATAGCTGCTGTTTATATAAACGCTTCCGCCTGGCAAATAATATTGACCTATCGTATAATTAAAGCTTTCTTCCAGTAATTTATCCGCTTCATAATTCTTACCCTCGTTTGCCAGCTGTGCTGCCTGACGATAAATCTGCGGAGCATTTTTAGGTGCACCTCCGCTTTCGGGATGTCCCGACCAAAGCGTATCGGAGTTAAGCGAAAGTCTGTCGCTGCACACACCTCCGTATATCATTGCGCCAAGCTTACCGCTGCCTATAGTGAACGCACGCTCAAAGCAATCTGCTTCAGTATTGAATGAAAATTTATTCTTCATTTTATTTACCGCCTTTTTATAATTTCATTCTAAAGTGTGCTACACCACAAACGGGATCATTGTCAATACCGTATTTATAAAAGATTAAAACTGTGCTATTATTCGCTAAAATTTTACCATATACAAAAAAGGAATGTAAAAAACATTCCTTTTTCTTTAGAATATATCTTTTTTATTCTTTATATATCTTCTTATCAATACACCGACCGAAGTTAGAACACAGATAATCATAAACAGCGGAACTATCCATACATTAACTGTTTTTGTTTCCGCGCTTTTCATTGTCGTCCATAAATCCTGCATTTTTTGGTTTGCTTCATCAGACAGATTTTTAAATACGGTGGTCTTTTCAGCCAGAAATTCATCATCCGGATAAGAAATTCCGTCATTTTTGATTTCATCATCAAGCATTTCATATGCTGCCATATTCGGTGTTGAATATCCTATAAAATCGACAATCGCATATGCAACATCTGGTTCACTGAGGAAGTTTATATACATCTCCGCAGCCTCTTTCTGTTTTGCTCCCTTAGGTATACACACCGCGTCAAAGAACAAATTTGTTCCGCTTTTCGGCGTAGCAAAGCTCAGATGATCATATTCATCCATAAGGGTTACGGCATCACCGGCATAGTACGGGGCAAGAACTGCCTCTCCGGCGCCCATCTTATCGAATATTTCATCCATTACATATGCCTGTACGACGGGTTTTTGTTTAATCAGCAAATCCGCTGCTTTTTCAAGCTCATCAGGGTTCTCAGAATTAAGAGATATTCCGAGCCGTATTTCCGCTATGGCAAAAGCATCCCTCGGATTGTCAAACATCAAAACGGAATCCGCATACTTTTCGTCCCACAATATATCCCAATCAATCTCGGTTTCCTCCGGATCAATCGCGGTATTATCATATATGATTCCGACAGTTCCCCATGTATAAGGCACAGAATATTTATTCTCTGAATCATATTCCGGATTTAAAAATTTTTCCATTGTATAGCAGCTGTTCGGGATATTTTCAAAATCCAAAGGTTCAAGCATATCCTCATTTATCATTCTGGAAATCATATAATCAGAAGGAATAATAATGTCATAGCTTGCACCGCCGCCCTTCAGCTTTGCATAAAGTTCCTCATTCGTGGCATAAGTGCTGTAATTCACCTTAATCCCGGTCAGCTTTGTAAACTCGGCATTAAGATTCATAACGCCCTCCTCACTGCCGTCGGGAATATACTCACCCCAGTTATATACATTTATTGAAATCTTATCATTTTTAAATCTCTGATAATACTCCGCATCTTCAATCTCCGGAGCTGTATCACCGATATCGGCTGTTTCCTCCGACTCGTCATCAACCGCCATTGTATCGCAGGCAGTCAAGGGCGTAACGGCTATCAAAACCGCAAAAATCAGAAACAAGAGTCGTTTCATCTCTGCGCCTCCTTTCTGATTGCCCTGCGCTCAAGTAAATTCTTTACGATAAGTACAACAAGAACTACCGCAAAGATAATTGTTGACAGTGCATTTATCTCAGGGCTTACCTTTCTTCTTGTCATGGCATAGATTGTAATAGGCAAGGTCTGTGCCGTAGAACCGCTTGTAAAATAACTTACCACAAAGTCATCCAACGAAAAGGTAAACGCCATCAAAAATCCGGATATTACGCCCGACATAATTTCAGGCAATACGACACGCATGAACGAACGAACCGGACCGCAGCCCAAATCCTGGGCTGCCTCATAAATATTAGCGTCCATCTGCCTCAGCTTTGGCATTACATTAAGCACAACATAAGGCACGTCAAAGGTTATGTGTGCAATAATTAAGGTTTTAAATCCAAATTCAAAATTCATTCTTGCAGCAAAAAACACAAAAAGCAGCATAAGCGAAACACCGGTAACGATTTCCGGGTTCATAATCGGAATATTTGTCATCTGCATCACAACAGTTTTAGGAGCCTTACGCATTTTGCTTATTCCGATTGCCGCTATCGTGCCGAGAATTGTTGCTATAACCGATGCAATAACTGCAATAATCAGCGTATTCCCCAGTGATGTCATAATAAGTTCGTTATTAAACAGCTTTTTATACCAGTCAAATGTAAAACCTGAAAATACCGAACGGCTTTTTGTCGTATTAAACGAAAATACTATAAGCACCAGTATCGGAAGGTACAAAAAAGCAATGATTATGCTTATATAAATTTTTGAAAGCTTTTTCATATCTGCACCCCCTATACCAAAACGCGGTCGTCATCCACATCAAACTGATTCATAAGCGTCATAATCAGCAGAATTATAACCATCAGCACAAGAGATATTCCGGCGCCGAGGTTTGGATTATACGAATTGCCGAGGAACTGCATCTCTATCAAATCACCGATAAGTAGGTTTGAGCCACCGCCCAACATTCTTGATATGATAAACGTGCTTATTGCGGGCACAAAAACCATTGTTATTCCGGACATTACTCCGGGCAGACTGAGCGGCAGAACAACACGGAACAATGATTTAAAGCTGTTGCACCCCAAATCCTGTGCTGCTTCAAGTACGCTTTTATCTATTTTTACCATTACCGAATAAAGCGGAAGAACCATATACGGCAGATAATCATAGACCATACCGAGCACGACAGCCCCCTGAGTGTTGAGCATCTTATACGGGCCGAGTCCGATATATCCCAAAAGGGTGTTTATTATCCCCTCGTTTCCCAGAATTGTCATCCATGCATATGTTCTGAGCAGAAAATTCATCCACATAGGAAGAACTATAATCATCACCATAGTGCTTTGTACTTTTATGTCCATTCTTGCAAGTATAAATGCCACCGGATATGAAATCACAAGACATATAACCGTCGCTATTGCTGCAAGCCATATAGAACGCACAAAAATATTTGAATACTGTGCAACCTCAGCAACGTATTCAAGAGTGAAGTTTCCGTCACCGTCGGTAAAGGCAAAGTACGCAACCATCATCAGCGGAACAACCGCAAATACAACCATCCATACAAGATACGGTGCGGCAAGAAGCTTTCTTTTCATTCTACCTCACCTAACCTTTCATCTTACGCATGATATGTATATCATCCGGCCCGAAACTTATTCCGACAGCCGAACCGTTTTCCACAGCCTTTGTTGACTGTATCAGCCAGCTGAAGTCATATGCCTCAACCACCATCTCATAATGAACGCCTTTGAAGGTAACAGAGGTAACAACACCTGTAATTTTGGCATTTTCAGCCGGTATAATAGCTATATCCTCAGGTCTGATAACAACGTCAACTGGAGTATTGTTTCCAAATCCGCCGTCAACACATTCAAACTCCCGTCCGCTTATCTCAACAAGGCGGTCTTTAAGCATTATTCCCGGTATAATGTTACTCTCACCTATAAAGTCGGCAACAAAAGCGTTGCGCGGCTCGTTATATATATCAACAGGCGTACCTATCTGCTGAATATTGCCGTGATTCATGACTACGACCGTATCGCTCATAGTCAATGCCTCCTCCTGATCGTGCGTTACATAAATAAAGGTGATTTCCAGCTGCTGCTGAATCTTTTTAAGCTCTATCTGCATATCCTGCCTTAGCTTTAAATCAAGCGCACCCAAAGGCTCGTCCAACAGCAAAACGCGCGGACGATTAACCAAAGCCCTTGCTATAGCAACACGCTGCTGCTGTCCGCCGGACAAACGTGATATACTGCGCTTTTCATACCCGCGAAGATTCACAAGCTCCAGCATCTCGCCTACACGCTTTCGTATTTCCTTATCGGGCAGCTTTTTTACCCTCAGTCCGAAAGCTATGTTTTCATAGACATTAAGATGCGGAAACAGCGCATAACGCTGAAAAACAGTGTTTACGTTCCGCTTATAAGGCGGAACATTATTGATCTTTTTCCCTTCAAACGTAACCGTACCGCTGTCAGGTTCAAGAAAACCGCCGATAATTCTCAAAGTAGTAGTTTTTCCGCAGCCGGACGGGCCAAGCAAGGTAACAAATTCCTTGTCCTTTATGTCCAGACTGATGTTATTGAGAATCTGCTCTCCGTCAAAAGTTACAACGATATCCTTAAGGCTGACAATATTCTCCAATACAGATACCCCCTTTTAAAATTTTTTTACAACAAAATTAAAGATACCGCATTTTACCCAAAATGTCAATAGTTTTAAACATTTTGGAATATAGTAAATATGACGAAAAAAACAGAGCCTCAGCGCTCTGTTTTTTTAATTTTATCCCAGTATTCCTTTGCCGCCTGTTCAGTTTTATTATTTCCTGGGATATAATACTTTTTGTCCTTTATTTTATCCGGAAGATACTGCTGCTTTACATAATGATTCGGATAATCATGCGGATACATATAATTCTGTCCTTTTTCAGTGTTGCCTTCACCGTCATAGTGTTTATTCTGCAGACGGCGAGGTATCGTTCCCGTATCAATATGCTCTATATCATACAGAGCAGCATTTATCGCATTATGCGCCGTATTTGACTTAGGTGCGGTTGCAAGCAGAATAACCGCCTGCGCCAGCGGAAGCCGCGCCTCCGGAAATCCCAGCATAAGCGCGCTGTCAACGCACGCCTTTACCACAGTTATTGCTGACGGATAAGCAAGACCTATATCCTCGCACGCTATGACCATAAGCCGCCTGCATATGGATTGTATGTCATCCGCCGCCACAAGCCGCGCAAGATAATGCACCGCAGCATCCGGATCACTACCTCTGATGGATTTCTGAAACGCGCTTAAAATATCATAATGACTGTCGCCCTTTCGGTCATACAAAAAGGCTTTGCGCTGTGTGCATTGTACTGCTGAATCCATTGTAATATGAATCTCTCCGTCCTTATCGGGCGGCGTATAATTAACGGCAAGTTCAAGTGAGTTCAATGCCTTTCGCACATCACCGTCGGATTTTTCCGCCATATGATGGAGCACACCATCATCCAGAACAACACTGTTATGCGGGAAGTCCTCTTTTTTTAATATCTCCAGTGCTCTGCCCAGCGCCTGCTCTATATCCTCAGCGTCAAGTGCCTTAAACTCAAACACCGTGCTGCGGCTGAGTATCGCGTTATATACATAAAAATACGGATTTTCTGTCGTACTTGCGATTAAAGTAATTTTTCCGTTTTCGGTATACTCCAGCAATGACTGCTGCTGTTTTTTGTTAAAATTCTGAATCTCGTCAAGGTACAGTAATATTCCGTTCTGACCGAGCAAGCCGTCAGATTCTTTTACTATGTTTTTTATATCTGAAACCGATGCATTGGTCGCATTCAGCTTATACAGCGTTTTGTTTGCCGCCATTGCGGCTATGTTTGCAACCGTTGTTTTTCCGGTACCGGAAAGACCGTAAAAAATCATATTGGGAATATTACCGCTTTCAATAATATTCCTTAAAATACATCCCTTTCCCAATATATGACGCTGACCCACAACCTCATCTATGGTTGTGGGCCGTATTCTGTCCGCAAGAGGCTTATTCATAAAGCGGATGCTTGTCGCAAAGCGCCTGTACACGTTTTGCTACTCCTTCTTTATTGCCTTCAAAATCATTGATAATAAGAGCTATCAGCTGCGCTATCTCCTTCATGTCCTCCTCAACAAAGCCACGTGTTGTAACAGCCGGGGTTCCCAGACGAATACCGCTTGTAACAAACGGACTCTTAGGATCATTCGGGATAGTATTCTTGTTACAGGTGATTCCCACTTCATCAAGATTATGCTCCACTTCTTTTCCGGTTTTGTCCTGTTTAAGAAGATTAAGCAGCATCAGGTGGTTGTCGGTTCCGCCTGAAACTATATCAATTCCGTTATTCATCAGCGACCCTGCAAGAGCGGCTGCATTATTCTTAACCTGCATCTGATATGCCTTAAATTCAGGTGAGAGCGCTTCTTTAAGGCAAACCGCCTTTGCCGCAATAACATGCATCAAAGGACCGCCCTGATTTCCGGGGAATACCGCCTTATTTATCATTGCGCCGTACTCCTCCTTGCACAAAATCATACCGCCGCGCGGCCCGCGAAGCGTCTTGTGCGTGGTTGTCGTAACAAAGTCTGCATACGGAACCGGGCTTTGATGAAGTCCGGCTGCCACAAGACCTGCAATATGAGCCATATCAACCATAAGATATGCGCCCACCTCGTCTGCTATTTCACGGAATTTTGCAAAGTCAATTTCTCTTGCATACGCGCTTGCGCCGGCAAGAATCAACTTGGGCTTGTTTTCTATTGCAAGACGTCTTACCTCGTCATAATCTATCCGGCAGGTTTCGTCATCTACGCCGTATGGCACAACGTTAAAATACTTACCCGATATATTAACAGGTGAACCGTGGCTAAGATGTCCGCCGTGTGCAAGATTCATGCCGAGATATGTATCTCCCGGTTCCATTGTTGCAAAGAACACCGCAAGGTTTGCTGACGCTCCGGAATGTGGCTGCACATTTACAAATTCAGCGCCAAACAATTCTTTTGCACGTTCTCTTGCCAAATCCTCTACTATATCAACATACTCACAGCCGCCGTAATAACGCTTGCCGGGATAACCCTCCGCATATTTGTTGGTAAGCGGCGTTCCCATTGCCTCCATTACTGCCGGACTGACAAAGTTTTCAGACGCAATAAGCTCTATCTTATTACGCTGACGATTGATTTCCCGGTCTATTGCCTGAGCAATTTCCGGATCGGTTTTTCTGAGGTTCTCCAATTCAAACATTTTTCTCCTCCGGTACAAAATTATTTTTATTTTAATTATACTCTTTATTACTGTGCCGGACTTGAAAACCCGGCTGATTTATATTATAATCGTATTAACGACATTTTGCAAGGGGGAATTTTGTATGAAAGAAAGTTTATCCGCAAAAAAACAGCGCGTTTTGAATATAATTGATATTTTTGACGAGGAATACGGTGATCCGGGCTGCACGCTTGAATACACCGATGCTTTGCAGCTTGTTATTGCAACCCAGCTTGCCGCACAATGCACAGATGCACGCGTTAATATAGTTACAAAAGACTTATTTAAAAAATACAAGGATGTATATGACTTTGCATATGCCGATGAGCTTGAGCTGCAGGAGGATATACGTTCTACGGGTTTCTTCCGTAACAAGGCAAAAAACATCATCGGCTGCTGCCGTATGCTGATAGATAAATATGACGGCAAGGTTCCAAACAGCATGGAGGAGCTTTTAAAGCTTCCGGGCGTCGGAAGAAAAACCGCAAATCTTGTACTGGGCGACTTCTTCGGCATTCCCGGAATCGTTGTTGATACACACGCAACGCGCCTTTCCAACCGTATGGGACTTACAAAAAATAAGGATCCGTATAAGATAGAGCTTGACCTGCAAAAAATTGTACCGCAAAACCGCTGGGCGGATTTTTGCCATTGTCTGGTATATCACGGCAGAAAATACTGTTCCGCGCGTTCTCCCAAATGCGATATATGCCCTTTAAATCAGCTCTGTCCGAAAATTCTGTAGCCGAAATAGACCTCAGAAAATATTTCAATTCAATTACCATAAAGTTACAATCAACAGAATCCACAGGGTTTTCCACAGAAAAACACCAATGATTATGTGGATTTGTGTCGTTTTCCACAGCCCTGCCGATTTATTATCCACAATATTTTTATTGTATAATATTTAAAAAACTGTTTAAAATATTTTTAAAAAACAGAGGTATTTATATGAAGAAGTATTGGCGGCATATAATAATCGGACTTGTCACCGGAACATTAAACGGACTTTTCGGCGCAGGAGGCGGCTCGGTTGCTGTCCCGGCAATGGAGATGTTCCTTAAAGCAGATGAAAAGAAGTCACATGCCACCGCCATAGCAATAATACTTATGCTGTCGGCGGTAAGTTCTGTGTTTTATATTAAACGCGGTTTTTTTGATATAAAACTATGGATTCCGGTAACAATAGGCGGAATTATCGGCGGCGCAGTCGGCGCAAAGGTTCTGCATCAAATATCAC
>CAJLFL010000028.1 GCA_905205855.1 uncultured Eubacteriales bacterium
GTCCGTATTAACCGCAACAACTTCAACACATTTAACCTGTGCCTCTATCATTCTGTTTACTGCATTATTTCCGCCGCCGCCGACACCTATAACCTTAATCTGCGCGGGGTTTACATTCTCTGTATCAAACTGAAACACGCTTTTTCCTCCTCACTGCTCGCGTCTGTCTATATCATCATCTATTCTATATTATACCATGAATTTTTATTTTGTAAAGACAATTTTTCAAATTTTTTAAATGAATATTACATTTTGGTTACAAACACCAAACATTTACTTATCAGAATATTTCATTTTATATCATAAATATTCCTGCTCGCTGTTTGTATTTGTATTTGACGATGGCTTGTCCGTTTGCGATTCGCTCTCAGAACTTTGCGGATCATCTGATGAATCAGGCTTTGCCGTTGATGTTGCCTTTGGCACCATTCTTGCCTTGCCGTCATCAGGCTGCCGTACATATATATCATCTGTCCTGTAATCCATCACAACATGCTCTGTAGCTGAAATCTTTTCGTTTATAACCTTTGAAAGAAACGCACATCTGTATTCTATATTATTCAGATTTCCAAGCTGTATTTCAAGTCGATTCTCTATAATAAGAGTAACATCACTCAAATCGGTTATATCAATATATGTTGCTCTGCTCAGCAATCCTGTTTTATCAAGATTACTGAATAAATTTAACGCTGTATTCAGCTTTTCCTTTGTTTGGCTTTCAGCCTGCCTGCCCGGCTCTGCCTTGCTCAGTTCCAGTCCGGCAACAAGCGGAATACCATACGAATTATTTTCCTCAGTACTTACTGTATTATCGGTATTTTCTGCATTATTGTCCGCGTTGTTATTATCAGCCTCAGCTTGTCCGCCGCTGTTTTCTTTGTTATTTTCCGGATTTTCGGAATTATTGCTATCCGGATTTTCTGCACCGCTGTTATTATTACTTCCTGAATTATCTGAATTGTTATTATCTGAATTTTCGCTGTTTTCTTCCGTGTTTTTCTTCTGCGGTGTATTTGCTGAAGTTATCTTTTCCACTCTGTCATCGGCTATTATCTCAAGAATCCTTCCGCCCGTATCTGTAACCGCTAATGCACCGCCTGTACTTATGTATGCCGCCGGGGTTCTTTCATTTACCGTTATTTTTATCTTATCCGGCAGTACACGCTTTACACTTACGCTCTCAATCATCGGCATATTTGCTATGCTTCTCCGCGCCTTTCCCGTTCCCTGCATGAGTATATTTTTACCATATACTATCCCTGACGACTGAATTATTGCATCAGCCGTCAGTCTGTTGTTTCCCTCACATATTACCTCATTAACATTAAAAAACGGCGAAACCAGCATTACTGCCACAACCCCTATAATGACTACTGAAAAAAATACAACTATCGCTCTTGTTTTAAGCCTTAGTTTTTTGTTTGTATCCATTCTTGTTTAACCCCTATATAATATTTATATAACAGCCTAAGCTTTTAAACATTGTGTCTATATGCTCATAACCGCGCTGTATGTATTCGATATTACTTATCCGTGTGCATCCCTCCGCACACATTCCGGCTATCGCAAGTGCCGCACCGCCGCGTAAATCCGCCGCGCATACATCGGCGCCGTGCAGCTGCGAAACGCCTTTTATTACCGCATTTCTGTCCTCAACTCTTATATCGGCTCCCATTCGCATAAGCTCGCCGATATGCTTAAATCTGTTTTCAAAAATTGTTTCGCTGAACACGGAGATACCGTTGCTTTTAAGCAGCGCTGCCATAAGCAACGGCTGCATATCTGTGGGAAAGCCCGGATACGGCATTGTCCTTATATGCGGCACAGCCGAAACCTCTCTGTTCATACACAGCCTTATTGAGCTATCCTCAGTTTCAATTTCAGCGCCCATATCTTTAAGTATCGAAAGCAGCATACTTAAATGGCGCGGCTCTGTATCAGTCAATGTTATTTCTCCGCCGCATGCCGTCACTGCACAGGCATATGTCGCAGCAGCAATTCTGTCGGGTATAACGGAATACGTGCAGCCATGAAGCCGCGGTACGCCGCGGATTCTGATAAAGTCAGTGCCGGCGCCCGTTATATCAGCACCCATACAGTTTAAAAAGTTCTGTAAGTCTACAATTTCAGGTTCGCGCGCAGGGTTTACCAATACGGTTTCTCCTTTGGAAACAGCGCACAAAAGCAACATATTCTCTGTTGCGCCTACGCTCGGAAACATAAATGTTACCGTATCGGGAACTAACCTTTTGAGTTCTGCCTTTATATATCCATCCTCCTCGGCAAATTTTACACCCAGTCTTTCCATTGAGTCCAAATGAATATCAATAGGTCTGAGTCCTAATGCACATCCTCCCGGATAACTGATGCATGCACAGCCGAATCGGCTAAGCAATGTGCCGAGAAATAACACAGACGACCGCATTCTTCGCATAAGCGCCTCAGAAATCACTGTACCGTCCGCGTTGCCGGCACGAATAACGGCGGTGTGACCGTCAAACTCCGCCTCTGCGCCTAAGCTTTTTATGATTTCAAGAGCAGCGGATATATCACTCAAATCGGGACAGTTTTCTATTACACACATCTCATCTGTCAGCATTGCCGCCGCTATTATCGGCAGAGCCGAGTTTTTAGAGCCTTGCACCCTGACCTGTCCTTTCAGCGGTCTGCCGCCGTATATCATAAGCTTACTCAAGACTTGCACCTCCCAATTACATCATAAAATATCTTCACATTTTATTGTATGTAATCGGAAAAAACCTGTGCATATTTCAAAATACACTGCTTACTATTTTAAAGATGTATTTATATATCAGCCTGCAAGTCTTTTTATTTCTCTGCACAAAACCTCAAGAGCATCTATGTGTCCCATTTTTTTTGACGCCTGTTTCATTCCGACAAGCTTATTCTTATCAAGAGCAAGCTCATCTATTGCCTTTTGTAATGCTCCTGCGGTAAAGTCACTTTCCAATATAACTTCAGCTCCGCCGCCGCGCTGCAGAGCGCGTGCATTATGCTCCTGATGATTGCCGGTAACATACGGCGACGGCACAAGTATTGCCGCCTTGCCGAGTGCCGTAAGCTCGCACAAGGTACTTGCTCCCGCTCTGCTTACCACTATATCCGCGGCAGCCATGACAACATTCATATCATAAATGTATTCACAAACCTTTATGTTATCATATGCTTCTATATCAACATTATTTTCTTTAAAGCGATTTATAACATCATTATACCTGTTAAACTTTCCTGTTCCCATAAGTATCTGATATTTTCCGCTTATACCATCTTTGCAAATCCAGTCAACGACCGTTTTGTTAAACGCAACAGCGCCAAGACTTCCTCCGAAAATCACAATATACGGACGCTCATCAAGCTTTAATATCCGCCTTGCCTCAAATTCGTCAACCTTCAGCAAATCGCCGCGTACCGGTGTACCGGTAACAATCAAATGCTTTGGCTTTTTCAAATAGTTTTTCGCTTCCTCTACACCGAGCGCAACCGTATCGACATATTCCGCAAGTATGCGCGTTGTAACGCCCGGAAACGCATTCGACTCATGAACAAGAGTCGGTATTTTTCTCTTTGCCGCCGCATACAAAACCGGACCCGATACATAACCGCCCGTACCTATAACAATGTCCGACTTAAACTCCTTTATTATTTTTGCCGCTGAATGTATGGCAAGCGGAAGCTCGTAAATATTTTTCAGATTCTGCAGTGAAACACTCCTGTCAAAACCATGAATTTTAATAAAATTAAGTTTATATCCGGCTCTCGGTACAAGATTTGTTTCCAAACCTTCTTCAGTACCGACAAACTGCACCTCGCTGCTCGGATATTCCTCCATTATCTTATCGGCGACCGCCAATCCGGGATTTATATGTCCTGCCGTACCTCCGGCAGCTATAAGCAACCGCATAATTGACCCCCTTTTCTATATAGACGAGCGCGCCTGCCGCGATATATTAAGCACAATTCCCATCTCACCCATCGTTATCGTAAGAGCCGTACCTCCATAGCTGAAAAACGGAAGCGGCATACCGGTAACCGGAACGGATGAAGTAACAACAGCTATATTTATCAGCGCCTGAAAGCCTATTATTCCTACAATTCCGATTGCAAGCAGCGTTCCGTATAAATCAGGAGCCTTTGCCGCAATCTTTATACCGCGTATAATCAAAAATGCAAACAAAGCCGCAAGTATTATTGCACCCATAAGCCCGAGCTCCTCGGACAAAACAGAATAGATAAAGTCGTTCTGCGGCTCCGGCAGTGATTGATATTTTTGACGGCTTTGTCCAAGACCAACACCGAATAATCCGCCCGAACCTATCGCATAAAGCGACTGAACTATCTGCCAGCCGTCACCCTTTGCATCAGCAAACGGGTTTAAAAATGACACAACTCTTGCCAATCTGTACGGCGAAAGCGCAATGGCAATAACACCACCGCATAAAACCGGAGCGCCGAGAATAAGAAAATGCTTTATCTTTGCTCCGCCGACAAACATTATAAGACACGCAGTCAAACCTATAAGTATTACACATGAAAAATGCGGTTCAAGCATAAGCAATACTGCAAATACGCCCAACACACCTATAAGCGGCAAAAATCCGTAAACAAAGCTGTTAAGCCTGTTTGGATTGGAGGATATTTTATATGAAAAATATACTATTATTGCAATCTTTGCAGCCTCTGACGGCTGAAAGCCGAACAGCCATCTCGTTGCACCATTGGTTGTTGTGCCGACGCCTGGGATTATAACCAGTATCAAAAGCCCAATACTGACATACAGCAGCGGCTTAACCGGGATTTTATGATAATCGTACTTTGACGCAACATACATAGCCACAACACCCAAAAGAGCAAACATAAACTGCTTTTTTACATACCACAGGCTATCTCCGAAGTTTGCAAAGGCTCTGGCACTGCCTGCGCTGAAAAGCATGATAAGTCCAAAAGCTATCAAAAGTCCGACAACAATCAAAAACGGATAATCTATATCCGAACGCGGCTGTCTTAGCCAAGCTACAAAGTCCTTGCCTTTATTATTTTCGCGGCGTGTGCCTCTTGCCGTGCGTGAAGCGCCGTAATACGGCGTACGTCTTTCCGAGCTTCTTCTGTTTTGATAATTTTCTCTGTCTGCCAAGCCGCTTCCTCCTTTATTTCAGCGATAAATCCGTCTATCCGAAAAAGTACATAAGTGCACAGAGTGCTGCCGTAACCAAAGTGAATACCGCAACTATCTTTTTTTCACTCCATCCGCACATCTCAAAGTGATGATGAATAGGGCTCATTTTAAATATACGCTTTCCCGTCAGCTTATATGATGTAACCTGCATTATAACCGATAAGGTTTCCATCACATAAACAAATCCAACTATTAAAAGCGCAAGAGGTTCCTCAAGCAAAATGGCCATAGCACATACGGCTCCGCCAAGACAAAGCGAGCCCGTGTCACCCATAAACACCTTTGCCGGGTATTTATTATAAATAAGAAATCCCAAAAGTCCGCCTATAAGAACTGCTGCAAAAAATGCCACTGCAGTATTTTCCGTTACGCCCGACTTGGAAATAAGCAAAAAGAATACTGCAACCACAACAGTCACGCTTGCAGCAAGCCCGTCCAAGCCGTCAGTCAGGTTCACACTGTCTACCGCCGCAAGAATTACAAGAACCACAAACGGTATAAACACCCAACCCATATTCCATACAATACTTGTAAACGGTATTCTTATTTCTGTACCTATATGTCCGCCTAAAACTGCCCAGCTGACAAATGCCACGGCAACAATAAGCTGCAGTCCGAATTTCTGTGATGCAGTCAGACCGAGATTGCGTTTAAGTATTACCTTTATATAATCATCCACAAATCCGATTGCGGCATATGCAAGCATCATAGCTATCATCATTCCAAGACTGACAGAGTCCGGCATATTATAACCCATAACGGCAGAGAGCAGCCAAAGCACAACAAGCCCTGCAAGGCTTCCTGCAATAAATATAAATCCTCCCATTGTAGGGGTTCCGCTCTTTTTTTCATGCCACCGCGGTCCGTCGTCACGAATCTCCTGTCCGAACTTCAAGCGTCTTAATATAGGTATAAATATACGTCCGAATATAACCGCCGCAACAAAAGCGGCAGCTATACCTATCAATAACTGCTGCATAGCATATACTCCCCGTTTCTTTTAATCAGATTTTTATAATTCCGCAATAGCATCAGCAATTTCTTCAAGGCGCATCCCTCTTGAGCCCTTTACCAAAATTACATCACCCTTGCTGAGCAGTACAGAAAGCTTTTTCTTTGCTTCTTCATTATTTTCAAATTCAAATATATTTGCAGGATTCATTCCTGCCTCCTCTGCTCCGCGCGCAATGTTATGAGCTTCTTTTCCGATAGTTATAAGCTTATCGGTTTCATACTCATTAACCAGTCTTCCAACAGTTTTATGCGCTTCTTCCGAAATCTCGCCCAACTCAAGCATATCCGCAAGGCATGCCACGCGGCTGCCCTTTTCTCCGGTCAGAGCAAGAACCTCAAGCCCGGACTTCATGGAGGTCGGACTTGCGTTATAGCAGTCCCTTATGATCGTATAATTGGGAAGCTCTATAACAGTCTGCCTTAAACCGCTTGGCGCAAAAGATCGGATTCCCTCTTTTATATCATCAGTTTCAACATTATATTTTAAGCCAACAAGTATTGCGGCAAGAGCGTTATATATATGATGCTCACCCGGAACACTCAGCACAAAACGGTGTTCTTCACCGTCAATTTTACAGCTAAATTCACTACCGTCCGAATATGAGCGTATATTATACGCTGTCAAATCGCTGTTCTTATTCCGTATTCCGTAATACAGAGTTTCATAATTGATGTTTCCTCTGTAGTTCCACAGCATATCGTCATCGGCGTTAAGTATTACCGTGCCTTCAGGCTGTAAGCCTTCAAGAATTTCAAACTTTGCCTTTCTGATGCCCTCACGGCTGCCAAGATGCTCTATATGCGACAAACCTATATTGGTAATCACAGCCGTATCGGGTTTGGCAACGGCAGTCAGCCTTGAAATTTCGCCGAAGGCGCTCATTCCCATCTCCAGCACCATTATGTCGTCCTCACGCATTAAATCAAACACCGTCAGCGGCAAACCGATCATATTATTAAAATTGCCCTTTGTCATATGCGTTTTATAGCTTTGCGAAAGAACAGAGGCTATCATTTCTTTGGTAGATGTCTTTCCCACACTTCCGGTCACACCTATTACCGGAATATCAAACTTGCTTCGATAGCAGGCTGCCAGATCCATAAGCGCCTGACCTGTATCCTCCACCTCAATAACGGGAAACGAACCGAAATCTCCGGCATCACGATTTACTATGCAGCACACAGCACCGCTTTCAACCGCAGCCGCAACAAATCTATGTCCGTCAAAGCGTTCTCCTTTAAGCGCCACAAACACCGCACCATCGGTAATTGTTCTTGTGTCGGTGGAAACCGAATGAATCAGCTCATCTCCATCACAATTCTTTATATCACCCTTTATCGCCGCAGCAGCAGCATTTAAGTTAAGCAGCCATTCCACAACAAATCACTCCAATAACATCAATAATTATCCGTTGATTTTTACGTCACTCACAGATACATTAAGCAACTTATGAACTATCTCACGCTCGTCAAACATGATTGTTCTGTCTGCCAGAATCTGATATGTTTCATGACCTTTTCCGGCAAGTAATATTATATCATCTTTTTTCGCGTGGTCAAGTGCATATTCTATTGCAGCAAATCTGTTCGGTACAACGACATATTCTCCGCCGCCTTCTTTCACGCCTACAAGAACATCCTCAATTATTGCCTCCGGATCTTCGCTTCTGGGGTTATCACTTGTCACAACAGCCAAATCTGCCATTTCGGAAACTATTTTTCCCATTTTGGGACGTTTTGTCTTATCTCTGTCACCGCCGCAGCCAAACACCGTTATTATTCTGCCTTTAGCAAAACCCTTTATTGTGCGTATCACATTATACAGACCATCCGGAGTATGTGCATAATCTATGATTACCCCAAAATCCCTGCCTGTTTCAACGACTTCAACTCTGCCCTTTACGCCTAAGGCATTTTTCAGTTTTTCTACTGCATCCTTCATAGAAATTCCCGCTGCAGCCAGACACGAAAGCGCAGTCAGTGCATTATAAACCGAAAACATCCCCGGAATCTTCAGCGCTGCGTCATAGCTTTCGCCGTCATAAGTGAGTATAAATGATACCCCGTTCTTATGCAGCTTTATATCAGACGCTCTGAGGTCACAATCATTTTCTATACCATATGTCAGCATAGTTTTACATTTTGCGTTTTCCAAAATATACTTTGCTCCGTCATCATCAATGTTTACCGCTCCTGCATCACAAAGGGTAAACAAAATCGACTTTGCCTTTAAATATTCCTCCATTGTCTTGTGAAAATCCAAATGATCCTGTGTTATATTTGTAAACGCTCCTACATTAAATCTGCATGCCGTAACCCTGTCAAGAGCAAGTGAATGTGACGAAACCTCCATAACTACATAATCTGCCTTTTTTTCCGCCATGAGCGCAAACAGCTGCATAAGTTCAAGAGAATCCGGGGTTGTATGCTTTGACGGTATAATCTCATTGCCGATCATGTTTTGGTTTGTACCGATAAGTCCAACCTTTTTACCCATAGCCTCAAGAATTGATTTTACGAGATAGGTTGTTGTAGTCTTTCCGTTTGTACCGGTAATACCGATAAGCTTAAAACGTTCATCCGGATGTCCGTAAAACTCCGCAGCTGCGACAGCCATAGCCTTTCGGCTGTTTTTTACAACAACACAGGTCACTCCGAGAGCGCTTAAATCCTTTTCCGCTATAATAGCCGCAGCACCGGATGCCACCGCACTTTCAGCATATGCGTGCCCGTCTGTTTTAAAGCCCGTTATACACACAAATAAATTTCCCGGTTTTACCGTTCTGGAGTCAAAGGCTATTCCGCTGATTTCAATTTTATCGCTTCCAAAAACCTTTTCAATCTCCAAATCCTTTATAATTTCATTTAATCTCATGGTCAATCTCCTCCAATCGGTTCTATTCCGTCGCACCCTGGTATTTAAAGTCTATCGTCACGACCGTTCCGGGTTCTACTATTGTCCCCGCCTCCGGCGACTGTGACGAGCACACCGCGCTGCCCTCGCCCGGAACACCGCGTATTCTGGCATTTAAACCCTCGCTGCTTAGTATTGATGCCGCAGCGGCAGCGCTTTCACCTATAACCTTAGGCACTGTGACACTTCTTTCCGCTTTGGAATCATTCATATACGCAACAATATTAGAGCCTGCGCCAAGCCATGTATGCGCCTTCGGAATCTGATCCGTAACGGTATCGCCGCTCCCCTTTATACGGATTCCAAACCCCGCGTCTTTGAGAATCTTCTCCGCCTCGGCTGCGGTCTTTCCGGATATATCCGGAACCTCTGTATCTATATATTCCTTTTCATCCTCATTATACCGTGGCTCAACGCCGATATACTGGAGGGTTTCCTCCATTATACTCTTTACAACCGGAGCTGCAATAACACCGCCGTAATATGAACCCTTTGTCGGTTCGTCAAGTATAACAAGACAAGCTACCTTTGGATCATCCGCCGGAGCAAACGCCAAAAACGAAGCAACATATTTGCCCTGTCCGCGCGGATATTTCTCTGATGTACCGGTCTTTCCGGCAATTCTGTAGCCTGCAAGGTATGCGTTTTTACCGCCGCCCTTTGATACAACCGATTCAAGTATTTTGCACATTTCGGCGCTGGTTTCCTTTGATATTACTTGTCTGACTGCCTCAGGCTCATTCTTCTTTATTACTATATTATCCGAATTTACGATTTCCTTAACCAAATGCGGCTTATACAGCGTTCCGCCGTTTGCCACCGCGCTGATTGCGGTAATCATCTGAAGCGGCGTTACTGTAATGGACTGTCCGAATGAAGATGTCGCAAGATCAACATCACTAAAGCTGTCCTCGGTAAAACCAATACCGGCTGTTTCGCCGGGAAGCTCTATTCCTGTTTCCTGGAAAAATCCAAAAGCACGCGTGCCCTCCAAAAACTTTGTTTTTCCTATTTTCTGACCTATCTGTATAAACGCCGGGTTACATGAGTTCTGCACCGCCTCCGGAAATGTCTGCAAACCATGTCCGTTTCTGTTTGCACAGTGAATTTTTTCGGTAAGCACCTGCTGCACACCGCTGCACGTAAACTTATCGTCAAGCTTTACCGCTCCTGTTTCCAAAGCCAATGATGCCACAACCGATTTGAATGTAGAACCCGGCTCATACGAATCAACAACTGCTTTATTTCTGCGAACAAGCTGAATTACCTCGTTCAGCTTTTCCGTATATTCGGTTCCGTCAAGGCTCTTTAATTCATCATCAATTCCTTTATATTCATCGCGAATTGCATCCGTTATCGCAAAGGGTTCGTTCAGATTATAATCCGGCTTTGAGCTCATCGCAAGAATATTTCCCGTATTTACATCCATTACGATTGCCGCAGCACCCTTTTTAAGCCCATTGCTTACACGCGCATTTTCCAGATGCTTTTCTACATATCCCTGTATTACTTCATCTATTGTCAGAACAACTCCGCTGCCGTCCTGCGCCTCGATATAGCTTTCATAATTTGTTCCGGAATCAAGACCTGTAGACTTCTGGGTGGTTACCACCCTGCCCGGAACACCGCTTAACTCGTCATCATAAATACTTTCTATTCCTTCAAGGCCTTGATTGTCATTGCCGACAAATCCGATTATATGCGAAGCAAGATTATCATACGGATAAAGCCTTTTTACATCTTCGACAAAACTGATTCCGCTCAGTTTATTATCGCTTATATATTTACGCAGTTCATCCGCAGCGTCCTTTTCAACCTTTTTCTTTAAGTATTCAAAGCTGCTTTTTTTATTTATCTTATCCTCAACGGTTTTTGCATCAAGTCCAAGCTTTTCAGCTATTCCCTCAGCAGCCCTGCCGACTGTCATATTATTGTTTTCTATACTCTTTCTCAAAGCCTCCGGCGCAATACTGACCGTTTCAACCGACACATTGCTTGCAAGCACCTTATAATTGCGGTCAAATATTTTGCCGCGCTTTGCGCTTACTGTGTTGTCGCTTGTCTGCTGCTCCAGCGCGGCACGCGAAAGCTGTTCGCCGTCAACAATCTGAATCCATGCAGTCCTCAGTATCAATAATACAAGAACTGTCAAAAATAATGTCAGAACAATCATTATTCTTTTATTTTGTTTCATTCTGCTTTTTTTAATCATTCTGCACCTCCGAGTTTTATGTAAAACGCAGATCTCACTGCAGTTATATGCGAAAAGCGGAGCTTTCTTTCAGAAACTCCGCTGTATGTATCACGCGTCTAATTAAGTTTATTCAAGTAAACACTATTTTAAAACTTGAATTGCATGAACCAACGCCCCCGGCGTTCCCTTTAAAGCCAACTCAGTCTTTTTCTGTTCCTCCTGAGCGTCTGTCTGCGCTCCGTCGCCAAGCTGCATATCTATATAAAGAATTTGCGAATTATCAGGATAAACCATTCCGAGATTTGTCTTTGCATAGTTTTCCAGTTTTCCAAGTTCCAAGCCCTTATCAATTTTAGCCTGTACTGCTTGCTTGCTTGATTCCGCCGCCGCAAGTTCGCTTTTCAGCTTTGTTATCTTGTCATTTGATTCAAGTATAACGGCATTCCGATAAAGCAAAACACAACACATTGCAAAGATGCATGCCACGCGGCTGAATACTTTAAATGTCAGTTTTCTTCCCTTTGCCTTACCCACAGTTTTCACTGCTGCCTTTTCAACCGGCTTTGGTTTTTGTATTTCCGGTCTTTGAACACTATGCCTCGGATACGACAACGGGTAAACATATTTTCTTGCAGCCGACGAAGCCGTTCTGTTATAGTTTCCCGTATACACTGATCTGTAATTGCGGGGTTCAGTTCTTCTCTGCGGTGTTGTCGTAGGCACAGTTCTCATCCTTTCTATAATTTTTCTATCACCCTCAGCTTTGCGCTGTGGGCTCTGTAATTATAAGTCAATTCCTTTTCATTTGCGATTATCGGCTTGCGTGTCACAAGCTTGACCTGTGGCTTTTTTCCGCATACACACACCGGAAAATCCTTTGGACATACGCACCCCTTTGCCAGCTCGGCAAAGGTATTTTTTACTATTCTGTCCTCCAGCGAGTGAAATGTTATGACAGCAAGTCTGCCGCCCTTTTTCAGCACATCCGTAAAATCACCGATTGCACGGTCAAGCCCGTCAAGTTCGCCGTTTACTTCTATTCTGATTGCCT
The DNA here is from genome assembly GCA_905205855.1 of uncultured Eubacteriales bacterium. Lineage (GTDB taxonomy): Bacteria > Bacillota > Clostridia > Monoglobales > Monoglobaceae > Ructibacterium. Next base: position 12,368 of record CAJLFL010000028.1, read on the forward strand.
GAAACGTCCTCTTTGCCGGATGCTTGTCCCCGTATCCGGCAGAACGCGGAAACGCTTTTTTTACAATTTCCGCAAGCTGAGTTGTCGTTTCTATTGCATTTTTCTGTCTTTCTCTTGCTATTGCTGCAGCTATTCTTCCGCCATAGCGTTCTTCTCCGTACTTATAAATCAACTCGGCAAGCCTTGATTCTTCATAAGTATTTACAACCTTATATGCATCAAGCTCCGCATCACGGTTCATTCTCATGTCAAGGCGCGACTCCTTGCTGTAGCTAAAGCCGCGTTCCGCATTATCAAGCTGAGGTGATGACACACCCAAATCAAGAACAGCGCCGTCTATCTTATCAATTCCGTTCTCTTTAAGAATAGATTTGATATCAAAAAAATTCCCATGCACAAGGATTTTTTTACAGTCAAATCCTTCAAGCCGCTCACCTGCCGCCGCAAGAGCCGTTTTATCACGGTCTATTCCCAAAAGCACTCCGCTGCCGTTTAACATTTGGCATATCAGCGCAGAATGCCCTCCTCCGCCCAAGGTTCCGTCAGCGTATATACCGCCGGGTTTTACTTCAAGGGCGTCCACACTTTCGCCGAGCAAAACCGATATATGATGAAACTCCATTTTAAGCCTCCCGGATTATATGCCCAGTTCTTCCATTATCTCAGCAACCGCTTCTGAATTAAATTCATCGGAGTTCATATATTCCTCCCACTTATCGCGGTTCCAGATTTCAACCTTGTCGGAAACACCCACAACAACTATCTCCTTGACAAGACCGGCATATTCGCGGATTCTCGGTGGGATAACAACACGCCCTTGTGCGTCAATCGTACATTCCTCCGCTCCGCTGAAGAAAAATCTCTGCAGACTGCGGCGCTTGCTTGACGGAACAGCGTAAAGTTCCTGCTTGAATCTCTCCCATTCCTGTTTGGGATATATATTGGCACAGTTGTCAAGACCTTTGGACACAACAAAAGCGCTGCCCAAGTCATCTCTGAACTTGGCAGGAATATTTATTCTTCCTTTGGCGTCAAGATTTTGATTATATTCGCCAATCAGCACAACTGTCATCTCCTTGCATTATCATTGTCAGACAGCGCAGTTTCAATCCATGTTAATCCACTTCAATCCACTTCGCACCACCTACGTTATATTCTAATAGATTTTTTACAATAATGCAAGTCTTTTTTTAAAATTTTTTTAATTTTTTTTTACAAAAAAATCTGTGTTTTGATAATATTCGATTTTTACTGCATTTTATATAAATAAAGCGTCATGGCTAACCTAATAGCCATAACGCTTTATTTATAATGTTTAACATAGTAAATACGCAGCAAATGACAGCCAACACTGGCTTGCCGCCCGGAAATATTAAATGATTCTTTGTATTTATTTCCGTTTTTTATCTTTATTAT
>CAJLFL010000029.1 GCA_905205855.1 uncultured Eubacteriales bacterium
TGAAAAACATATTAAAGCTTCCGTACTCGCGTATAATCTCTATGTTGTCGGAAATCTGTTTCTTTTTCATAATTTTACTCCGAATCGTCGGTACCGCCTCTGAATTCATTGGGCGTTTTACCGTAATAGTTTTTAAAAAGCTTATAAAAATGAGTTCTGTTCTTATATCCTATCATATTACATATAGCGTTTATTTTCAAGTCTGTTTCCAAAAGAAGCTTGCAAGCTGTTTCAAGTCGTCGGCGTGTCAGGTATGCGATAAAGGTTTCGCCCATGCAATGCTTGAAAAGAGAACGGAAATAAACGGAATTGAGCGAAACATACGAAGCAACCGCGTCTGATGAGGTATCATCGCTTAAATGTGAGTCTATATAAGAAATAGCCTTTTTTATAATTTCGGAATACTGAGTATCATCATCGGTATTTTTGTTTTCCGGACTGAAAAATTCCGTAAGGCTCTGATATGTACTGAGCTTTGTGCAGGTAAGATTGAGATTAAAAAGCTCAAGCGCATTTGTGACTATGTCGTTTGCATGGTTTGCGGCAGCGGTTTTGAAGCTGTCAAAATCAAGTGTGCTGAAGAACATAAAGTCTATACTTTGATTGTCGCAGTTAATTAAGATATGCAGACAATCTTCGGATTTAAATGGTATAAGGTACATAAGCGCATTATAAAATCTGAGCTTTCCGTGTTTCCAGTCAGTGCGGAAGAACAAATCCATATCGCAGGTGATAGAGAACTTTAAAAAGGCACAGCAGGCGCTGTCCGAAAATTCCGGGAGTCCGAACCCTGACAGCTGGTTGTTTATATCATTGCTTGATGACGGACCATCCAACAAAAAATCGGATAAAATAGCCTGAATCGACATATAAAAATCCGTATCGCAAAAGTCAATGCTTCTTTTTGTGGAGGTAATTTTATCTGACAGCTTTATCATTATGGATTTAAGTTCGCCGAGATCAATGGGTTTTGTTATATAGTCAACTGCATGATAACGCAAAGCAGTACGCATAAACTCAAAATCGCGGTATGCGCTGATTAAAACAACAGAGGTGTCGGGCAGATTATCGCTGCAGTATTTTACAATGTCAAGACCGGTGACCTTCGGCATTTTTATGTCTGACAGAACTATGTCAACCGTATTTTCCTTTAAAAATTCAAGAGCCTTTGTGCTGTCTGAAAATGTACCGCATATATTTATGCCAAGCTCTGACCAGATACTAAGCTGTCCGAGCATGGCAAGCTCTAAGGGTTCATCATCAATAATTATTAAACTCAGCATTTTCAGCAGTCCCTTCCTGTTTATACTATCGTATTTTAAGTATAGCATTGAAACCGGAAACTTTCAATAAAGAAAAACAATCTCTTGCAAAATGATACAAACGACTTGCACACAGTCATTGACCGTAATCATAAAAGAATTGTATAATTTCAACATAGCAATATTAAAAGCGGAAAGGCAGGAGGAATAATGAAAACTAAAGCCGTGGCAGCAGTACCCTTTAAAAAGAAAAAAGGGTATCGGAGCATGTATTTCAAAAGAAATCTGGAGTTATACGGATTGTGTGCAATACCGCTGATTCTGGTTTTTGTATTTAAGTATTTGCCGATGGGGGGAATCGTAATCGCCTTTAAGGATTACAGATTTGATAAAGGTATCTTCGGCAGTGATTGGGTTGGATTTAAGAATTTTGAGTTTTTCTTTAAGACAACCGAGTTTGCGCGGATAACATGGAACACACTTTTTATGAACTTCATGTTTATTATTACGGGTACGGCAGCCGCGCTGCTTGTCGCATTGTTTTTGTTTCAGATACAGCGCCGTGGCGCAATAAAGACATATCAGACAATTCTGATAATACCGCGGTTTTTCTCGTGGGTTATTGTGGCATATATGCTTTATGCTTTTCTGAGTGTTAAAAACGGTGTAATAAACAACGTGATACAGGCTATGGGCGGACAGAAAATAGACTGGTACTCAGAACCCAAATACTGGCCGTGGATATTGATAATAGTAAACCTTTGGAAGGCAGTGGGAATAGACAGCGTAATCTACTATGCGGCGCTTATGGGACTGGATTCCGGAATGCTTGAGGCAGGCGAGATTGACGGAGCCTCACGCGGGCAGATTATGTGGCACATAATACTGCCGTCGCTGATGTCGATAGTTGTGGTAATGCTGATACTTAAGATAGGAAGTATATTCCATGCGGACTTCGGCATGTTCTTCCAGCTTACAAGAGATTCCGGAGCTTTGTATGAAACCACTGATGTTGTAGATACATATATATTCAGAGCGCTTCGTCAGTTGGGCAATATGGGCATGGGCTCGGCAGTCGGACTTTTGCAGTCGTTTGTCGGACTTATACTTGTGCTGATTACCAATGCTGCAAGCAAAAAGGTTGATCCTGACGGCGGATTGTTTTAACGGAGGGCATAGCATATGAATAAAAAAAGTTTTAAATCAAAAATATTCTTTAATTTGTTTTTTATTATAATGTGCGCTCTTATACTCATACCGTTTATCATGCTTGTAAGCGCATCAATATCAAACGAAAATGACATAGCGACATACGGATATAGGCTGCTTCCGATGCATGTGGATTTTTCAGCCTATAAATATGTATTTAAAAATCCGGTGTCTATACTTAATGCATATAAGGTAACAGCATTGTTTTCATTTATGACAATGGTTTTGGGCGTGCTGTTTTCGGCAATGCTGGCATACCCACTGACAAAAAAGTGGATGCGCGGCAGAGTGGGTATTTCGTTTTACCTGTATTTTACAATGCTGTTTTCCGGCGGTATGATTCCGACATACATATTGCTGACACAGTATCTCAATTTGGATGATACGCTGTGGGTGTATGTTTTGCCGGCTCTTATAAATCCGTGGTATGTATTTATGATGCGTACATTTTTTGCCGGAATCCCGGAGGAAATTGCAGAATCCGCACTTCTTGACGGCGCGTCGGAATTCAGAATTTTTGCTCAGATAGTTCTGCCGCTTTCAAAACCGGTTCTTGCAACGGTGGCGCTGTTCCTGTTTTTGGATAAATGGAACGATTGGTACACGGCAATGCTTTACATAAATAAAGAAAACCTTATCAGCCTTCAGTATATGCTGCAGAGAATAATGGATAATATCAAGCTTTTGCAGGATACGTCTTTAAGCGGCAGCGGCTCTATGGGTGTAAGCGTAAAGGATATACCGACAGAAACCGTCCGTATGGCAATAGCGATGGTGGTTGCCGGACCTGCCCTGATAGTATTCCCGTTTTTCCAGAAATACTTTGTGCAGGGACTTACGGTTGGTTCGGTTAAGGGTTAATATGAAAAAGGGATAAATTAACATTGAAAAAAATTAAGATTATATATACAATAAGTAAGGAGGAAAAGAAATGAAACGAATACTGACATTAGCGCTTGCTGCCGTTATGCTTTTATCACTCACAGCCTGCGGCGGAGGCAAACAGAAAGCCGAATCGGACGGTGTTCCCACACTGACATGGTATGTGCCGGGCGACAAGCAGGCTGATATTGCATCGGTTATGGAAAAGGTAAACGAAATCACTGTGCCGAAAATCGGTGCAAAGCTGAACCTTGAATTTATAGACACCAATGCGTTTTCAGAAAAAATGACCATGAACATGGCATCCGGAAACGATTTTGATTTGTGCTTTACAGGCTGGGTAAACGGCTATAACAACGCGGTTACAAAGGGCGGACTTATGGATTTGACAGAGCTGCTTAAAACCACACCTGATTTGGTGAACAGCCTGCCGGATTATGTATGGGAGTGTGCAAAGATTGACGGCAAAATTTATGCCGTGCCGAACTTCCAGACATTTGCTTTGCCGATGGGACTTGTAATAATGAAGGATGTAGCGGACAAATACGATTTTGATTTCAGCAAGGTACATTCGCTTGACGATTTGGAACCGTTTCTGGAAATGGTTAAACAGGGCGAGCCTGATAAAATTCCGTTCCGTCATAACTGGGGAAGCGAGATGTACTATTACGGAAAATGGGAGGAAGTCGGCTCCTCCGGTATGGCAATAAGATGTGACGGAAGCACATCAAAGCTTGAAGTGCTTACCGATACTCCTGAGTACAGACATTATCTTGAAAAGACTAAGGAATGGTTTGATAAAGGCTATATCCGCGAGGACGTAGTAGGCCTCGGTGACGATACGGTTGATTATCGCTCAGGCAAGTACGTGGTATCATGCGAGGGCTGGAAGCCCGGCGTGCAGAGCGATGTTGAAAACGATATAGGCAGAGAGGTTATCGTTGTAAAGCTGACCGAGCCGTATATGAAGATGGACGGCGGAATAAAGACTATGATTGCAATAGGCGCAAATTCCAAAAATCCGGAAAAAGCAATGAAGTTTATAGAGCTGGTAAATACCGATAAGGAGCTTTATAATCTGATAGGCTTTGGTATAAAGGATAAGCACTATACCTTAGACAGTGACAATAAGGTTACATATATAGAAAACGGCGGATATGTTCCTAAGATGCAGTGGAAGTTCGGAAACCAGTTTAACGCACTTCTTTTAAAAGGTCAGGAGGACGGAATCTGGGAGGAAACAAAAGAAGTCAACGACACCGCTGTTAAGTCACCGCTGATAGGCTTTAGCCTGAACACCGACAATATCCGCAACGAGCTTTCTCAGGTGAGCGCTGTTTCAAAGAGATACACCGTTTGGCAGTATTCCGAGGAGCTGTGGAAGGAACGCGATCAAAAGCTTAAAGAGGCAGGTCTTGATAAGATAAAAGAAGACGTGCAAAGACAGGTTGATGAGTTTTTGGCGAATAAAAAGTAATGATAGATTTCAACAGGGGGATACCCCCCTGTTGGTGTTACAGCGTAACACCAACAAACATTATCTAACTATAGTTTAAAGGAGGAAGTATAATGTTTAAAATATTAAAAAAAGCTGTAAGCGGCGCACTTGCCGGACTTATGCTTGTTTCTGTTCTGCCGGTCAGCGTTTCGGCAGATGAAGCGACGGTATATTTCAGCAAAGATTTTAAAAGTGCGGCAGATATAGGTAATGACGCTGTTAGAACATGGAATGGAAATTGCGGTTATGGATTTGATACTGATTTAGATGCAGCAAGATTTACAGGAAAATGGGCAGAAGGCGTCACCCAAACCGGTAACGTTTATGTTTCACCGTCCGGATTGACTGCAGCAACCGGAACGATATATGCCGATTAGCGTTTTAGAATAGATAATGATGCAACAGAAACCGGATATATTCCATTATCATTTGAAAGTGCATCGTCATGGGATCATATAAATAAAGGAACTGTACCGCTATTTATACAAAACGGCAAGATTTATGTCACTTCAAAAGGAAATGCAACTTCTACTGATGTTAAGTATGACAAAGTGAACAGCAACTTTTACAATGCTGCGGTGCAAGAGGTTTGCAATATAACAAAAGATACATGGTATACCGTGAAACTATATATTGATATGGATAGTGATAGTTCAACATTTATTAACTATAATATCTATATAAAAGACGAGAGTACCAATAAAGAGTATAGGGTAAAAAATCTTCAGTTGGGATTGCCACATACATTATGGTCTCCCGGAAAGTATGATATTACACAGATAGGTAGTTATTCATACGGTTATATATATGCAAATCTTGATTATTCTACACATGATGGCGGTACAAAAAATGCCCAGGTAGACACTGCTTATAATCTGTATATGGATTATATAAATGTTAGACAGGCGCAGGACGGAGATGAAACAATTTTTGACGAACCCGATCCAACTCCGGAGCCATCGGATGACAAGTATTTGCAGATAGATTTTGATTCAAGTTATTCCGGTGATAAGTTCTTATCCAGCGGAGCTGCTGACGGGGTGCATTATACAGATAATAATGATGGTACATTTACGTTTAAATATGCAGGCGGCAGAGGTAAAGCGTATATACGTAAGCTGGATAGTACAATAACAGGCAGTATATATTCAGAAGCACGTTTCAAATATGCCGGCACAAATATTGAAATTATTTATGAGCCTTTGTCACCGGCTCAGCTTGAGGAAAAAAGTTTAACATCAGCAACAAAAACGGTATTTATTAAAGGGAATAAGTTTTATGCAGCTTCTAAATATGCCGGAAAAACAACAACTGCAAGTGAAAGTATAAGTGAAACAAATTGGGATAATTCAATGGAGGAGTTATGTAGTGCAGCTCCCAATAAGTGGTATAAGCTTCAAATGCGTACGAATGTTACAGAGGATACAAACAGCTTTAATACATATGAGGTTTGTATAACAGATGAAGAATCCGGTACACGATATATAAAGAAAGATTTATACTTTGGCTTGCCCAGTGTATGCTGGAATCCTACAAGCTATAATATGAACGGAATAGGCGAGTTTAAGTATGGAGCAGTAGGTCATACTGCTTATGCCGGAGCAACAGCGGAAGATTCAACGCTCACCATGGATTATGTAATGGCGAGAAAGGCAACCTCGGATGATGATGCGGCGTTTACAGAAACCACACCTGATCCTGATCCATCGGATGATAAATATTTTATCAACGAGGATTTTGAGAACTTTGATAAAGACGCAAGCAAATGGAACTTTAAAAATACTAATAAATGTAATATTGTAACAGATGGAGAAAATAAGTATTACTCAGTGAGCAGAGAGCAGGGTGATAGTACCAATCCACCGTTGTTTTATTATAAGACATCATATGGAAAGAGCGGAAATGTTGTAGTTGAGGGTGATTTTAAAATTAACGGAGATACAACAGGTAGAGATTCCGATCCGCAGGGCGTTTATCCTATATATTTAACCGGAAACGGCGTAGCTGATAATGCGCATGAGGCAATCCGTACCGTATATGTCAAAAATGGAAAATTATATGCGGTAAGTGATTTAAAATCAAGTACATCAAATGGCACAATGGGTAATAAAAATGCAACTGAGATTTGTGCTATTGATTCTGACAAATGGTATAATATAAAGGTAGTTCTTAATGTTGACGGAGATACGACTACGGTTGATACATTTACATATCAGGTTACTGACAAAACAAGCAATCAGAGTTATACCGGCGGACCATATTCTCTTGGATATGTTACGAATATTTGGAAATCCACAAAATTTGATATAGATAAAATTGATCTTATCGGTTTTGGTATGACTTTTGATAATGGTGCAATAAACGAAAAATGTGATATAGATAACATTAAAGTATATGAGGCAGAGGCACTGACCGTTACTTCCTCGGTGGAAAACGGCGCTGCAGATGTTGAGCCGGGAGCTGTTGATTTGACATTCAACTATGCGATAGCTGCGGATTCCGTAAGTCAGATTACTCTGTATGAAAAGAAAAACGGCAGCTGGACATCAGTATCGGCGTCAAAAACTCTGGATTCAACCGGAAAGATTGCAACGATAACAGCTGATACAATGAAGTACGGTAAGGAATACAAAATCGTAGTTCCGACAACCGTTTCCGCAGTAACGGGCGAGGCTTTAAAGGCTGAGGTTGAAATTACATTTACAACCAAAGAAATGCCAAAGGTATTAGAGGTTTCAAATGTAAAGTTTAACGGCAGTACCTCGCTTGCACAGCTGACTCCGGGAGATAGCGTAAAGGTAACCGCAGATTTTAAGAATACCGGACTTAATAACAATCAGCCGGCAACCTTAATAGTTGCGGCATATAACAATGACGGTACAATGGTTGCCGTTGCGTATATGAGAAAGCCGATAGCACTTAATGCGACAGGGTCACTTGATGCAAGTATTACTCTGCCGACGGCAGAAGGAAAACAGGCAGCACAGATAAAGGTATTCGCGTGGGATGATTTTGAAAGCATGCAGGAAATGTCTGATGTAGTAATCATGCCACAGTAGAACCATATATTATTCCCTAAGCCTCATAAAAGAGGCTTAGGGAATACGAAGTATACAGGAGGGAACAGCATGAAATTTTTAAAAAGAGGGATAGTACTTTTTTTGATACTTGCAATGATAATGCCGGCGGCGTATACGTCTGCAGCGCAGGCGGAGTCCGCAGAAGAAAATGACGGGTATTATACTGCCCTCATGTATGATTTGGGTATATTTAAAAACGGAATGGGTTTGCAAAGCTATGACGAGCCTATGACCAGAGGTGCGGCGGCAAGAGCGGCGGCAGAGATATTTTTGGACAGCACAGAGGGCGGAAGCTGTGAGTTTTCTGACATAGAAAACGGTACAGCCCTTGCGGGTGCAGTTAATGCTGTTGTTAATCTTCAGCTGATGAACGGATATACAAACGGAAGATTCTCGCCGGAAACCGCACTTACCTGTGATATGGCGACAAGAATAATAATTGAGCTGCTCGGTCAGAGGGTAAAGGCGGATGAAAAGGGCGGATGGCCCAACGGTTACAGAATGATTGCCGAAAAGGAAAAGATATATGACGGTGTTTCGGCAAGACAGGAGGACGGACTTTTAACCGAGGATTTTGCCAGAATGATGTATAATGCCTTTGACGCTGAGTTTTTAAAGGTAATCGCATGGGGAAATCCGGATAAGAAAATGGATCCGAAAGCGGATTTTTTGGAAACATATTTTAATATCGGCAGAGGATACGGAACGGTTCAGGCAAATGAATATACAGGACTTTTCGGTTATGATCCGGCTGACGAGGATTGCGTAGTAATAGGCGGTACAGCTTTAAAATGCACAGACGAGGCGGCACAGTACCTCGGATATGACGTTACATATTATTACGATATAGATAAAAGCGGCGGAAAGCCGACACTTTTGCATGTCAAAAAGGAAGAAGAACAAAAGGTAAACGAAATAAAGGCGGAGGATATTGTTTCGGTCAGCAACGGTACGATTGAATACGAAACAGAGGGAAGAAAAAAGAGAGTTACAATAGCTGCAGGCGCGTCGGTTATTATAAACGGCGTAAGAAAAACATATTTTACGGACAGCGATTTAAAACCTAAAAGCGGAAAAATTACGGTGCTGAATTCAGGCGGCATTGTTTTAATAGAGAGTTATAAAAACATATATGTAAAAAGAGTAGCAAAAAATGACGGAGTATATAACATAGTCGGTGACAACGGAGAGAATATAAAGCTTGATATGAATGAGGATTCCGAAAGTCATATTGTTTTGATGGACAGAAATCTTGATTTCAGCGAAATCACTCAGGGAATGGTGCTGTCGCTGTTTGCCGACAATCTGAATATTGCCGATAACACAATCAGCGGTGATATTAAGCTTTGCAGAATATATGCTTCAACCAAAACAGTAACAACAGCTGTTACTAAGATTGTAAAGGATAAAATATACGGCGCTGACGGAACGGAATACAAATATGCGTTTGAATTTGATTCGGTAAAGAATCCGATAAATGCAGGCGATACCGTAAAGCTTATTTTGAACAGCTTTAACGAGATAGTAAAAAGGGACGACAGCGTATCGGCAAGAGATTATAAATACGGATTTATAACGGGAGTAAAGAGTATAAGCTCTTTCGGTGACTCGTATGAAATAAAGATATTTGATGAAGACGGAGAGTTTTATACATACGAATTTACAAACAGGTGCCGCATAGACGGCATAAACAAGAGCGGAAAGGATATATACACCGCACTTGCAAACAGCGGCAGCTATTACAAAAAGAATACAAGCATAGCACTGGATAATGCCAACGGCTTTGAACAGCTTGTAAGATACAAGACAAAGGATAATAGGGTAAGCTTTATAGATACAATAATTGCAGACTATAACAACAGTGACGCGGAAAAGACCTGTCTGCGGATGGCAAAGAATTATGACGGAAAGGCTGCGTCAAAGCCGAGGTTTTCTATCTGGGCAGGTACGGTCAACTTCTTTACCTCCGGTTTGGGTGTTGACAGCTCGTGCGTTTACTTCTTCCTGCCGAAGGATGCTGCGGACGAAGAATCATATATGATAAGAAATCTGAAAACCGGAAACACACAATGGAGAATCAGCAATCCCATGAGCTTTTTTGATCCGAATGACATAGGCAAGATTTCCTGCGCGGTGGAATACGGCGAAAAGTTTAATACCACCGTTGAGGAAGACCAGATTGACTATCTTATGATAGTAAAGGATATAATGCAAAGCATAAATTCAGAGGGAGAGCAGACGCTTCTGCTGAGCGGATTTAAAATTAACAACGGTTCTGAAATAGAGCTGCAGCTCCTTAACAAAGCAGTAGCTGACGGGATAGACATAAAAGAGGGCGATATAATAGGATGGAATCCGGATGCTAAGGACAGAGCGGTTGCAATCAGAAAAGTTATGTCGGTTCCAAACAGTGACGGAAGCCTTAAAGATGATACGGATGATACGGTGATAAATAAAAGCAATCCTACAAATACAGATTTCGAGGAGGACGGATTGATTTATGCTACTCCGCTGCAGACTGACAGCCAGTACTGGAGATGGACTACCAAACCGGAAACCGAGGAGTTCTATATGCAGCTGATTTCGCCGATACGTGCAACTTTAATATATGACGCCTCAAAGCGTGCGGATAAGATTTCAAAAAGCTCTGTCAGTGAAATCAGAACAACCGAGCTTTACGGAAGCAAGTCAGATAAGATATTGATTTTGATAGATGAATACAGAGCGTATTCCTGCGTTATATATCGTATGAATCCATAAGGAGAGTATTATGAAAGCTAATCTGCTTAAAAAAATGATTTCGGCTGCCCTTGCGGCGGTTATAATGATTCCGTGTATTCCGTCATTCGGTACGGAAGATGACATGTATACATTATATGTTTCGCCAAGCGGCAGTGACAATGCCGCCGGCGGTGAGAACGATCCGTTTGGCAGTATAGAAACGGCGTGTTTAAAGGCAAGCAAGCTTGTTTCGGAGAAAAATAAGCCGGTTGATATAGTGATAAAAAACGGTGTATACAGATTGACCTCTCCGGTAAGCATAGGCGCAGGCAGCAGCGGCAAAGCCGATGCGCCTGTGACGATTAAAGCCGAAAGCAAGGGCGGAGTTGTCTTTACGGGAGCGAAAAAGCTGCCTACGGATAAGTTTGTCAAGGTGACGGACAAGGCTGTTTTAAACCGTATGCCTGCCGAAGCTGCCGGAAATGTTTATATGATGAAACTTTCCGATGCCGGAATAACCAATTACGGCAGTATAGAACGTGTGGAACGCCATAAAATTCAGACTCCGTCATCGACTTTGTTTATTGTTGACGATAAGATGTTTACGCTTGCGGAATGGCCCAATAAGGCTTTTACGTCAATAAAAAATGTAACTTCGATTTCCGGCGGATATGAATTTGCAATAGACGAGGACAGAATAAACCGCTGGACAACTGCAACCGAGCTGTACGCATATGGAAACTTCAGTGCGGACTGGGCGGATGAAACCTTTAAGCTGAAAAACCTTAATGTCAAAAACCGTTCTTTTCAGACAACGTATACAACTGTGCATGGTGTTTCAAACGGTGGTCAGGTAAGATTTATAAACCTTTTGGAGGAGCTTGACATTCCCGGTGAGTGGTTTTTGGACAGGACAAACGGAACGGTGTATTATTATCCGTTTGTATCACCGGCAGAATCCGATATAGAGCTTGTTATTACTCAAAAAGAGCTGTTTAACCTCAGCGGTACGGAAAATGTTGTTATAGACGGACTAACCTTTGAGGGAACCTGCGGGCCGGCGGTCGTGATAGATAATGCAAACAAAAACACAATTCAAAACTGCGAATTTAAAAATATTGGTCAGCAGGCGGTTATTATAAAAAACAGCCGTGAAAACCTGATAGATAAAAACGAAATGCATGATATAGGCAAGGGCTGTGTTCATATCAGCGGCGGCGACAGAGAAAACCTTATTTTGGGCAACAACCGCATAACCAATAACCATATGGAACGTTTTGCGGTAATAGGAAGAAGATATTGCGATGCTGTTCAGATGCGCGGTATAGGCGATGTGCTTTCGCATAACAGGATACATAATTCCCCGCATGAGGCGGTCGATTTTTCAAGTCCACTGAACACTATTGAATATAATGATATTTATGATGTGGTAGAGGAAACGGGAGATGCCGGCGCGATATATGCAGGACGTTCATGGACAAATGGCGGAAATGTAATCAGGTATAACTTTATTCATGACTGCCGCAAGGCAGAGGACAGCGGCAGAGCGGCAATATATTGTGATGACTATATGACGGATGTGGATATGTACGGAAACATCTTTGCAAATCTGAATACGGGTATAACACTGCACAGTTCTATGCTTTGTACGGTAAAAAATAATTTGTTTATTGATATTGCAACCTCCGCGGCGTTCCTGTATAATATTGATTTAAGGTCAGATGAAAGCGTAAGACAGGATACTGCAAAGGCGCTTGAAATTTATAACAACGGTACGCTGCGTGACAAATACAAATCCACTGTTTATTCAAAGGCTGTGGGATTGTATGACAGCTATTATAAATATTACAAGCCTGACAGTGACATATATAATGAGTACTTCCCATACCTCAGGGATATGACTAAAAATCCGTATGTGCTGTCGCCGCGTGATGATGTGATAGAGAACAACGCGGTTTACGGCGGTGGCAGAATAAATATTACATCCGGTGAGGCGAAGAAAACCGGCAGCTTTGATAATAATTATGAAACGGATGATGCGGCTCCTGTTGTTGATGCCGCACACGGAAACTATAATATTGCCGATGAGTCGAAAATAAACGAATACTTTGATTTTAACGCATACGACAACTTCCGTTTGCCGAAGATTGAGGAAACGGGAATTATCGGCGAGGAAAGTGCGGAGCTAAAAGACTTTAATCTTATTGCTCCGGTAAACGGCGCAGAGAATGTTCAGGCGTCTGATGTGGTTTTATGCTGGGAGGATACCTCCGGGGCAGATAAATACAGGCTTATAGTTGCAAGGGATGCGGACTTTACCGATATAGTCTGTGACGAGATTACCAATTTCACATATAAGAGATTCCGCAACCTTAAATATGGTCAGATGAAATACTATTGGAGGGTAGAGGCGATTGCCTCCTCATATCTGTACGGCGATAATAATTCGCGTCAAAACAGCAACGGTATTTATACATTTACAACCGCTCAGCGTGAGGAAGTAAATAAGTCTGAGCTTAAAGAGGTAATAGATACTGCGGCGGAGAACATATCAGGCAGTGTTGAGGGCGACAAGCCGGGAGAACTCAGAATCGGCTCAAGAGATATACTGAAGCAGCAGCTTTATGCAGCAAATAAGGTGTATGACTCTGAAAATTCAAGTAAGAAAAAGGTAGAGCGTACAGCGCAGTCTTTGTCTGAAGCGATTACAGTGTTTGAATGCAGCAGAAATGCAGAGGAGCTTAACTTCGGCGCTCTTGCGGCGGATACAATGAGCTGGAACGGAAATGCAAAGGCATCCGGCGGAGGTATGGCGTTTGAAAGCGATGGCAGCGGCGGATATAACGGTGATTTGCTTAAGGCGCATAATGTGCTGAGCATGACGGCTGAATTCTCAATTAACGATATAGGATATACTTCTGTTGGTCTAAGATCCGGTAATAATTCAACAACGCCGTGGAGCACGACAGAATATATCTTCCTTGTAAAAAAAGATACTGTGGAGCTGCAGCGTTTCAACGGAAGCAACAGATTCTTCTTTGATAAGCCAAATACTATGATTAAGAACGGTATACCTGTTCAGCTGAAGTTTGGTGCGGTTACGGAGGAAAACGGCATAAGAATAAT
>CAJLFL010000030.1 GCA_905205855.1 uncultured Eubacteriales bacterium
CTCTCCGACATGGGATTCAGGAGGGAGTGAACAACATGGGCAATAAACGAGTCGCCAGGCGCGAGGTTATAGATTTTGCGAACAGTATTTTTGATTCGATAATGACAAAACGGCTGGGCGGACTTGATTATACAAAAGAAGAATATTTAATACAGGGGGCGCAGTACAGCGATGATGCCGGAAGTTTTATTCCGGAGCTGCTGATAACCGATGCCGATACGGATAACTATGAGCCCGGCAGTGAGTTTTACAATGCAGACAGCGCAGCGCTTGAGGCTTTGACTGTTACAAAACGTATAAAAAAGCTTGCGTCAAACCGCAGCATGCTGATAACGGACAAAAAAACAGGCAGATTAAGACCGCTGAGATACGGCGATATAACGATTCTTGTCAGAACAACATCAAATCTTGCTGTTTTGACAAGTACATTGGAGGAGCATGATATTCCTTATATAAGCGAAAGCGGAAGAAGGTATTTGGATTCGATTGAGGTCATGACTGTACTCAGCTTTTTGCAGATTATAGATAACCCCAGACAGGATGTTCCGCTTTTGGCAGTGCTACGCAGTGCGATATTTGACTTTTCACCTGAGGAGTTGGCAGAGATACGGCTGTGTGACAGCAGCAGGGGCGCTGATTTTTATTCCGCCGTCAGGTGCAGCGCGGAGAACGGAAATAAAAAATCGAAAGAATTTCTTGCTGTGCTTAACGAGCTGCGTGAAAATGCCGTTACCATGGGTGTTGACGAGCTTATCCGCAAGATATGCATAAATCTTGGTTATATGAACCTTGTCGGCGCTATGCCTGGCGGCGGGATACGTCAGGCAAACCTTAAGCTTTTATACGAACGCGGAACTGAATTTGAAAACGGAGCGCTCAGCGGATTATTTAACTTTATGCTTTATATAGAGGGCTTGCGGGAGAGCGGAAAGGATATGATTGCGGCAAAACCGTTTTCGGACGAGGCTGATACCGTTACGATAATGACGGTTCATAAGTCAAAGGGACTGGAGTTTCCGGTAGTTATTCTGTACGGAACGCAAAAGTATTTCAATGAAACGGATGAAAGCAAGCCTATTATCTGGAATGCGGATGCCGGAATAGCTATGGATTATGTAGATACTGTAAGAAGAATAAGATATTCCGCTCTGCCAAAGCTTTTGACAAGGGATATGAATATACATGAGCTGCGCTCTGAAGAACTCAGACTTCTGTACGTTGCGTTGACCAGAGCAAAGGAAAAGCTGATTATATCCTGTACGGTCAGCAAGACAAGAAATAAATGGAAAGAAGCAGTTTTTGACAGCAGCAACAGACTGGCTTCCGGATTTGCGGTACGGCGCACAAGTATGCGCGACTGGCTTTTATCGGCGCTGCTTAATCATCCGTCATGCGGAGCATTGAGAGAACTTGCGGAACGTAATGATATTCGAATCAATAATGGGGCGGAGTTTGATATAAATGTAACCGTCATAAACCATGATAACGATTATGCGTTTAATACTATAGCGGATGAAAAGACAGAAAAGGTACAGAATAAGGCGGATGATGACTTATCATATACGGATGCTGCCGAAAGGGCGGCATACAGCTATCCGCATAACAGCCTGATGCTTATGCCGGTCAAAATGTCTGTAAGCGAACTTAAACGGCGGCAAATGCCGGAGGAGGATTATGTTCCGGGGATAGTCCGTGTAAACAGTATAGCGCTTGCCGGCAGGGAGGAACTTGGTGCGGCAGAGATAGGAACAATTACGCATTACGTTATACAGCATATTGATTTAAGCAGGGCAGAAAGTGAAGAACAGATAGAATTACAGATAAAAGAAATGGCTGACAGCGGCATGATAAGCCAAAGACAGGCGGGCGCAGTTAGTGTACGCAAAATAGCGGAATTCTTTAAATCCGGGCTTGGCAGACGTCTTGTAAATTCAGTCAAAGCCGAGAAAGAGTTCGATTTCTATACAGAACTTTCGGCAAAAGAGTTGAATCCGGAGATTAAGGGCAAGGACGGCGATGAGAGGATACTGCTGCAGGGAATAGCTGACTGCTTTTTCTGCGAAGCAGACGGCGTGGTGCTGATTGATTATAAAACCGACCGCGTATCTGCAGAGGGAGCAGAAAAACGCGCTGAAAATTACAGGCTGCAGATTGATTGTTATGCGCGCGGACTTGAAGGTATACTCGGTCAGTCGGTAAAAGAAAGGTATCTGTACTTTTTAAATTGCGGCAAAGCGATAAAAATATAAGAGCATAAAAAAGGAGGACTTAAAATGAAGGGTTTGATTTTTTCGATTACTGCAGGACAGGGACACAATCAAACGGCAAAGGTTTTGTCGGATTATCTCAATGCCTCCGGCGTGGAGTGCAGCTATATGGATGTTTTTGAATATATAAATCCGCTGCTTTCGGAATCTGTTTCAAAGCTGTATCTTATGTCATCCAAAAACATGCCGCAGATATACGGCGGCGGTTACAGAATGTGCGAAAAACGCGATGCGGGGGCAAACCATATGCTTCCGAAAATGACAAATGCGTTTCTGGCAAAAAGACTTTTAAAGCTTGTACGCAAGGAGAAGCCGGACGTGATTATATGCACTCATGTATTTGCGGCGCTGCTCGTTACGTATCTTACGGGACATATTGACATTCAGACGCATACAATCGGAATAGTAACAGATTTTACGATTCACCCGTACTGGGAAGATACAAACCTTGATTATTATGTTACCGCAAGCGAACTTTTGACCAATCAGGGGGTAAAAAAAGGAATACCGGAATATAAATTTAAACCGTTCGGCATACCGATTGATCCTAAGTTTTCGCGCAGAAAGGATAAAAAAGAGGCGAGAAAGGAACTTGGACTTGAGGATAAGGATACTGTACTTGTGATGAGCGGCAGTATGGGATTTGGAAATGTTCTTGAGGAAATCAAGGAGCTTGACAGACTTAACCTTGATTATCAGATAGTTACGATATGCGGAAATAATAAAAAGCTTAAATCACAGATAGATAAGCTTGAAATGAAGAAAACAATTTATAATTACGGCTATGTAAATAACGTGGATATATTTATGGATGCTGCAGACTGTATAGTTACAAAGCCGGGCGGACTTACCACAAGTGAGGCTTTGGCAAAGGGGCTTCCGATGATTATGAACAATCCTGTACCGGGACAGGAGGATAGAAATGTTGAGTTTCTGCTTAATGCCGGTGCGGCAATGAAGGTAAGCAAGACCTTTCCGATAGATGATGCGATATATAATCTGTTTATTAATAAGGAGCGGCGCAAAAACCTTGACGGCAGTATTAAAAGTTTGCAAAAACCAGATTCAACAATGGATTTGGTTAGTTTTATTATAGATTTAATTCAGAATAAACAAAGACCGGAAAGAGGGTAGAAATTTAAAAATATTTTGATAAAAATATGTTGACAATAAATTTCGTTTGTGCTATACTATATCGGTAACCGCGCAGAAAAGGTTTTAAATCCGCGTGTCGGATACCTTAGATGGCGAGTCTTAGGTAATAGGAGGGATTACGAATATGTACGCAGTTATCGAAACAGGCGGCAAGCAGTACAAGGTACAGCAGGGCGATGTAGTATTCATCGAAAAGCTGGATGCTGAAGCCGGAAGTACAGTTACTTTTGACAAGGTTTTGGTTCTCGGCGGTGATGACCTGAAGGTTGGCGCTCCTTATGTTGACGGAGCTACCGTATCCGCTTCGGTTGTTAAGCAGGGTAAGTCCAAAAAGGTTATTGTATACAAGTACAAGCCTAAAAAGGGCTATCACAAAAAGCAGGGACACAGACAGCCTTATACAAAGGTTGAGATTACAGCTATCAACGGCTAATTTGCTTGATAGGGTTTAAATGGATATAAAGGAGTGATAAAACATGGCTCATAAGAAAGGTATGGGAAGTACCAAGAACGGCAGAGATTCAGAGTCCAAGCGTCTTGGCGTTAAAAAGGGCGATGGTCAGCCGGTTATCGCAGGTAACATCCTTGTTCGTCAGAGAGGCACGAAGATTCACCCGGGTATCAATGTTGCCAAGGGCAGTGACGATACTCTCTTTGCGTTGGTTGACGGCAGAGTAAAGTTTGAACGTAAGGGTAAGGATAAGAAGCAAGTATCCGTATACGAGATCGTTCAGTAATTTATTTAACAGATTTTGAGGGTGCTGCGGCTGATGCAGCACCCTCTTTTGGTTCAGGAGGTGCGAAAGATGTTTTCTGATTTTGCAAAGGTATTTGTCAAGGCGGGCGACGGCGGAAACGGTGCAGTTACTTTTCACCGTGAAAAGTATGTTGCGGCAGGCGGCCCTGACGGCGGCGACGGCGGCAGAGGCGGCAGTGTTGTATTTGTTGCGGATAAAAATATAAACACTCTGCTTGATTTCAGATATAAGCGCAAGTATTTGGCTGAAAACGGCGGAGCGGGCAGAGATGCCAAAAGAAACGGCAAAAACGGAGCAGATTTAGAGGTAAGAGTTCCGGTAGGTACGCTGCTGCGTGAGGCGGAGAGTAATCTTGTCATATGCGATTTAAAGGAAAACGGTCAGCGTATGGTTGTTGCAAAAGGCGGCAGCGGCGGCTGGGGAAATGCTCATTTTGCAACCGCGACACGTCAGACGCCTAAATTTGCAAAATCCGGTATGCCGGGACAGGAACTTATGATAACGCTTGAACTTAAGCTGCTGGCGGATGTTGGTCTGCTCGGCTTTCCGAATGTCGGAAAATCAACGTTTTTGTCTATAATAAGTGATGCACGTCCTAAAATTGCAAATTATCATTTTACAACACTCAGCCCCAACCTGGGTGTTGTGGACATGGGCGACGGCGGATTTGTCGTTGCCGACATTCCCGGAATTATAGAGGGTGCACATGAGGGAACAGGTCTTGGGCATGAGTTTTTGAGGCATATAGAACGTACAAAACTGCTTTTGCATATTGTCGATGTTTCCGGAATTGAGGGCAGAAACCCTGTTGAGGATTTTGCGGCAATCAATAACGAGCTTAAACTGTATAGCGAAAAATTGTCGCAAAAGCCGCAGATTGTTTTGGCAAATAAGGCAGACCTTCCGGGATTTGAGGAAAATTATGAAGTATTTAAGGCTGAAATGGAAAAACAGGGGCATAAGGTGTTCCCTATTTCCGCCGCAACCAAAAAAGGGATCTCGGATGTGCTTAAATATACTATGGAGGTTCTTTCGAATATGCCGGAAGACGAGGATGCGGACGACTATGAAATGTATGATTCCGAGATGATGAAACAGTCGGATGAGATTAAAGTTATAAAGACTGAGGATGCATATGAGGTTGAGGGACTGAAGGCACGTAAACTGGTGGGTTCGACCAACTTTGATGATTATGAATCTCTGCAATATTTCCAGCGTGCGCTTATTAAAAGCGGTATTATCCGAATGCTTGAGGATGCAGGTATAAACGAGGGCGACACCGTCCGTATTTATGGAGTGGAATTTGACTTTGTAAAATAAGAGTTTTATTTAAATGGATTTTCGGAATTATAAATATTCAGGACTCAATTTATTGTTATGGATTGCAGAAATCTCTGTTTTGCGCTGAGCAAAACAGAGATTTTCTAATATACTCTGTTGTTTGATTTGAACTTATTATATTTTCACATTAAAGCTTTTATCTGCTTTAATGACCAAAGAGAATCCGCCTGCGTTATAATCATCAGCAGAAATTTCAAAAACAGCGGAATTTGTTACTGTTATTCCGGGATTCAAATCACTTACAATTTTACGGTCGGGAGAAGTTTCTGTTGAATAATATGCAGTAGCCTCTGTATCGGAGTTAAATGATATGCCTTTTGAATCTTTTAGTGTAAGATGCGGACACGAGATTGATGATATGGGTTTTTCTGTTATATTTTTATATTCAAAATCAACGCATACATATATTCCTCCCTCGGAAGGCTTGGAATTTAAGTAACTGTTTCCGACAGAAGTTCTGGTTTGCAGATTGGTAATCGTAATTTCAAACTTATCTGTAGTAATGGTATCGCCTATAGAATATTCAGGTTTTTCGGTAACTGTTGCATCGGTTGAAGCAGTATCAGACGAATTTTGATTACTTCCGTCGGTATCCTTGTCGCCCGTTCCGGCTGCCATTACAAGAATTATTATAATAGCAATAGTCCATACCCACCATTTTTTGTAAAATGGTTTTGTATTTTTTGCTCCACATGACGGACAATTTTTTGAATTTTTTGCAATATCTGCTCCACAGACTTTGCATTTGATTAAGTTGTTCATATAATAACCTCCTAAATGACATTCACTAAATGTCATAATTTATTTAATTATAACATATAATTTTCGTATTGACAAGCACTAAATGTCAAAAGCGAGGAAAAAATATGTTTATAAACAAAGCTCAAAATGGGTTAAATAATATATGCGGTAAGAACATTGCATTTTATCGTAAAAAACTTAAAATTTCTCAGCGCGAACTTGCAGACCGCTTGCAGCTTGTGGGACTTGATGTGGACAAAAATGCAATACAAAGGATAGAATGCGGTAAAAGGTTTGTTACAGATATAGAAATAATTGCACTTTCAAATGTACTTGGTGCAGAGTATACTGATTTATTAGATACAAAAGAGCGGAAAATTTAATTTTTTTGTTAAAAACCCTTGACAAATCGATTATTTTACGGTAAAATCTTATAGGCTTGTAAAGCGAAGTAACTTTACAATAGGCTTTACGCAACAGACGGAGGTGTTTCGGTTGGAACGTAATGTTGAAGTCGGCTTGCTTTTTTCGTTCTACCGCAATATGCTGACGGACAGACAGGCAGAGTGCGTGGATCTTTATTATGATGAAGATTTATCGCTTTCCGAAATCAGTGAGCATCTTGGTATAACAAGGCAGGGTGTACGCGATAATATTAAGCGCGCAGAACATACTTTGTTTGCCGCCGAAGAAAAGCTCGGTTTGGCAATGCGCTTTATAAATATCAAGGAGCGTCTTGAGAGAGTTGACGATATTATCCGTGAGATAGAAAAATCACCTAATATTATGTACCTGTCTGATGATATTAAAAGAAAAATAAATGAGATTCTTACTATTATTGCCGATATAAACGATAATTAAAGTATACGGAGGCGGTAGTGTGGCATTTGAAAGTTTATCGGATAAGTTGCAAAACACCTTCCGTAAGCTGAAAGGCAAAGGAAAGGTAAGCGAAAAGGATTTAAAGGACGCCATGCGTGAGGTCAAGCTTGCGCTTTTGGAGGCGGATGTAAACTTTAAGGTCGTAAAGGATTTTGTAAAACAGGTATCCGAACGCGCCGCGGGCGCAGAGGTTATGGAATCGCTGACGCCGGCACAGCAGGTCATAAAGATAGTTAATGAGGAGCTTATAGCTCTGATGGGCGGAACGGAGCAAAAGCTTGAGTTTTCGTCAAAGCCGCCTACGGTTATTATGATGGCAGGCTTGCAGGGCGCAGGTAAGACGACAACTGCCGCAAAGCTTGGCGGCTTGCTTAAAAAACAGGGTAAACGTCCGCTTTTGTGTGCGTGCGACGTATACAGACCGGCTGCCGTAAAACAGCTTCAGGTTGTCGGCGGCAAGCTTGAACTTCCTGTTTTTGCCGTAGAGGGCAGTACAGACGCGGTCGGAATCGCAAAAGCAGGTCTGGCACATGCAATATCACATTCAAATGATGTTTTTATAATAGACACCGCCGGACGTCTGCATATAGATGAAGCTTTGATGCAGGAACTTAAAGATATATGCAGCGAGGTTGCTCCGACAGAGATTTTGCTTGTCGTAGACGCTATGACCGGTCAGGATGCGGTGAATGTTGCGGATGCGTTTAACAAAGAGCTTGAAATAAGCGGCGTTGTTTTGACAAAGCTTGACGGCGATACCAGAGGCGGTGCGGCTCTGTCGGTCAGAGCGGTAACGCAAAAGCCGATAAAGTTCTGCGGTATGGGAGAAAAGCTGACAGATCTGGAGGTCTTTCATCCCGACAGAATGGCTTCACGTATATTGGGAATGGGCGATATGCTCAGTTTGATAGAAAAGGCGGAGCAGGCAATAGATATGAAAAAGGCGTCTGAGCTTGAACGCAAGCTGAGAACGCAGCAGTTTACTTTCAGCGACTTTTTGGATCAGATGGAGCAAATGAAGAATATGGGCCCTATACAGGACATAATCAAGATGCTTCCGGGAGTTGACGGAAAGGCACTTAAAAATCTTGATGTGGATGAAAAGCGTATGTCGCATATAGAGGCGATAATAACGTCCATGACACCCAGAGAAAGAGATTTGATGGATAAGCTTAGCCCGTCCCGGCGCGAAAGAATTGCAAACGGCAGCGGCACAAGCCTTGCTGAGGTAAACGCACTGATTAAACAGTTTGAGCAAATGCAAAAGCTTATGAAACAGTTTGGCGGCGGTATGGGTAAGAAAATGAAAAAACGCCGCGGTTTATTCGGCGGTATGCCGGGCGGCTTTAGAATGTAAAATAATTAAGATTTGCTTTATACAAATCTGAAATCAATATATTTATACAAAATTTTGGAGGTTATTTTAAGATGGCAGTTAAGATTCGTTTAAAGAGAATGGGTGCAAAGAGAGCTCCGTTTTACCGTGTAGTTGTTGCGGATTCAAGATTTCCGCGTGACGGACGTTTTATCGAGCAGGTTGGTACTTACAATCCTATGACAGATCCTTCCGTAACTGAGTTTGATGCGGAAAAGATTCAGAAATGGATAAAGAACGGTGCACAGCCTACAGATACAGTAAAGCGTCTTTTGAAAGAAAAGGGCATCATCTGATTGGAGGAGTGTTCATGCGTGAGCTTTTGGAGTTTATCGCAAAATCAATGGTAACAAATCCTGACGCAGTTGAAATAACGGTTGTCGAGAAAGAAGCGGAAACAGTGTTTAAGCTTCATGTTGCGCCGGAGGATATGGGAAAGGTAATCGGAAAGCAAGGCAGAATCGCCAAGGCTATACGTATTGTTATGAAAGCTGCTGCAAGCAGCGAAAACAAAAAGGTTATCGTTGATATAATTTAAAATTAACCCAAATAGGGACTTATCACAGCTTAGCTGTGCTTTTACAGGGGGCGGTGGCTTGAGTCACCGTCCCCTGTATATTTTGTATGTCGATTGGAGAAACAAATGAGAAACGAAATACTTGAACTCGGTAAGGTTGTAAATACTCATGGTATAAGGGGTGAAATTAAAATTCAGCCCTGGTGCGATGATCCGGAGATTTTTGACACTCTGGATTATATATACATTGGCGGAGAAAGATATGAGATTCGGCGCAGCAGATTTCATAAGAATTGTATTATTGCACAGGTTAAGGGTGTAAATAATATAAATGAGGCAGAACTTATGCGTAATAAGATTGTAACGATTGAGCGCGAGGCACTGGGAGAACTGCCCGAAGGAACATATTATATCGCGGATCTTGAGGGGCTTGAGGTCAGGACAGCTGACGGTAAAATTCTCGGAAACATTAAAGAGGTAATAAGAACCGGCAGTAATGATGTGTATGTTTTGGATAATGATGAAAAAAAGCCTATTCTGATTCCTGTAATAGAGCAGGTAGTGAAAGAGGTAAATATAGATGACGGATATGTTGAGGTCGAGCTTATGAAAGGGTTGATAGACTGATGCGTATTGATATACTGACCTTGTTTCCGGAAATGTTTGAAGCGGTTTTGGACAACAGTATAACGGGCAGAGCGAAAAATAAAGGAATATTAACTCTAAATTATATTCAAATCAGAGATTTTGCATATAATAAGCATCGTCAGGTTGATGATTATCCGTACGGCGGCGGTGCCGGAATGGTTATGCAGGCAGAACCGCTTTATCTTGCTTACAAAAGTATTTGTGAAGGTCTTGATTATAAGCCGCTGACAATATATATGTCACCCCAGGGAAAGCAATTCAGACAAAGCACAGCAAAGCGCTTGGCAAAAAAGGAACATATTGTTATAATCTGCGGACACTATGAGGGTGTTGATCAGCGTGTTTTGGATGAAATAGTTGATATGGAAATATCTCTGGGTGATTTTGTTCTGACCGGCGGAGAAATAGCGGCGATGGCTGTTGCTGATGCAACGGCGCGGATGATTCCGGGAGTTTTAAAGAGCGAGCAGGCGTTTTCCGAGGAATCGCATTTTAACGGTTTGCTGGAATATCCTCAGTATACCCGTCCGGAGGTGTGGCGCGGCCGCACCGTACCGGAGGTTTTAATGAGCGGTCATCATAAGAATATAGAAGTGTGGAAACGCGAGATGTCAATAAGGACAACTTTCAAAAAACGCAGAGGAATGTTGAGTAAGGCAAAGCTTAGTGAAAAAGAGGAAAAACTGGTATCAGAACTCAAAAAAAGTGAAAATATGTGAAAACAGCTTGTATTTTATAATAAATTATGTTACAATATACAAAAGTATATGTATTATCAGATGCCTGTAAACGTAAGATAACGGTTAGTTCAGTTTATTTTGTTGTTTTCGGGATAAATTTCAATCAGAAAGGCAGTGATATTTCATGAAATGCCCAAAGTGTGATATTACATTACCGGATAATACTGAGGTATGCCCTCTTTGCCATACGCCGGTTAAGGCAGGTTTGGAGGAAAAGCCTGTGCCGCAAAATACGGGTAGATTTTCTGCCATTGATCCATCAAAGGATACCTATGATTTTGATTTGCAGTACACCCTTACTTTTAAGGATGCCGGCGAAATCAGACAGGCGATAGCGGACATGGATTTAAGCAAGGTTAATAAGGATCGCTCGGAGGAACTGCTCCATCCTGAGCGTGCAAGAAATAATGCCGATAAACCGGAGCATCGTGTACGCACCCAAGCCGAGATGGAGGAGGCAATGCACCGTGCAGAGTTAAGGCGCGAGCAGAGAAACAGCAAAGGCGGTAAAAAGCATATAGGTGAAAAACGTTCTCATATAGAGCGTATGAGCAGACGCGATAAAGAAACCGCCGCTGCACTGCGTGCCGCAAAGGCAAGGAGCAGCCGTCCGGGACAGGATGAAAAGAAAAAGCGTGCTCTTGCGGCAGGTGTGGGAGTTGCGGTTGTTGTTATAGCAATTATTATAGGCGCTATAAAACTTTTTGCCGGTGTTATGGACGGAGGTACACTTTATCCGACTGTTTATACAAAGGGAAACCAGCTGTATATTGTTTATGATAAAAAGCAGCAGCTTCTGAGTGATAATCTTATAAGCGTTTATGAAAGTGCTCCTGCACAGGGGGAAACATCAAGCAGTTCATCAAGTTCTAAAAGCCAGAAGGTTGAGGATCCAAAGGTATATAAGCAGGCAGTACCAACCGAAAAACAGCTTGTATCTGTTTCGCAGGACGGAATGTATACCTATTTTTTTGAGAATGTGAATGTAAACAACGGACGCGGTGATTTGGTGTATTATCAGAATGATTCACCGAAAAGCAGAACGGTTGTTGCTTCGTCTGTGTACTATAAAATTAAAGTAAGTAATGACGGAAAGTCTGTATTGTACCTTAAAAATACTGATGATACCGGTTATCACGGAGAACTTTGCTATTGGAATCCGACATTAAAGGAAAGTCTGAGTATTGAGCAGGATATATGCAGTGATAATTTTGTTTTGGCTCAGAATGGTCTTTCGGTACTCTATATCAAAAACTTCAATCCGATAGTTAATACAGGTGATTTGTGTCTTAGCAATATAAGCAAGGACGGAATATCAAGCTCTGTAATTGACGATAACACAGCATTTGTTTTCGGAACAACACCAAAGGGCGATGTGTATCTGTATGCAAAGGATTATGATACCAAAAAGGGAACCTATGGTCTGTACGGCAAAAAGAATAATGAATCCGCTAAGCAATATGCGAAGGACGCGTTTTTGCCGCCTGTTATACTTGAAAAATCAGAAGCAGTTTATGCTTACAGCGATTATCATGATAACTTCCAGAATATAAGCTATGTAAACCTTGAAAACGGACAGGCTAATGTAATAGCGGAGGATGTTACCGAAATCAATCGTGTACGTGTTGACGAGGGAGCTGTTATTTATACCAAGACCTATGAAACCGATAAGAGCGACTATTATGTTGTCGAAAATACGGCAAATGCATCTCAGAAGATTGCAAACGCTGTTGCGGTAAATACAGGCGGAACGGTTCAGTTTGACGCTGCGGATGATTTTTCAAGAGTTGCATATATAAGCGGCTATGATAAGGATAGCTGTCAGGGTGCACTGTTCACACTCAGTATAAACATGGGATATGTAGGAACAGAAAAGCGTATTTCCGACGCGGCGTACAGCTGTGATGTTTCATCAAACGGTGCTGTGGTTCGTTTTGCAACGAATTATAATAAAGAAGCTGCTACAGTCAGCCTTGTGACCTATGTAAATTCAAATACCGTAACACTTGCAGAGGAAGTAAGCGCAGGTGCATTCACTTATGATAAGGCAGGAGAAATAATGGTGTATGCATCAAATGTTACTACCGATCCGGTCGTTTCGGGAGATATTAAGTCAGTAAATAATAAAGGAAAAATCCGTAAAATAGCAGAAGGTATGAGTTCATACGGTCTTAAAAAGGACGGAGTTATTCTGCTTTTACGCAAGGATGGGGGTTCTGACAGCGGAAAGCTTTATTATACAAACCGAAAGGGCAAAAAAGCAAAGCTTATGGATGAAGGCGTGACAAAAGCGCTGCTTTACTGATTATCCGTATGAAAAAAATAGGAATTATGGGCGGAACATTTAATCCGCCCCATATTGCCCATTTAGCTATGGCTCAATGGGCTTTGGCATGTTTAGAATTGGATGAAGTGCGGTTTATTCCGACAGGTAAAATTCCGCATAAGGATAGCTCTGATGCCGCGTCTGCCTCTGACAGACTTGAAATGGTGCGGCTGTCCGTAAAAGGAAACCCTAAGTTCAGTGCAGATCCCATAGAAACAGAACGTGAGGGTTATAGCTACAGCTATGAAACCTTAGAGATTTTAAAGAAACAAAACCCGGATGCCAAACTATTTTTTATAATGGGTGCGGATTCGCTGGATTATCTGGAAAAATGGAAAAATCCGGACAGAATATTCAAATGCTGCACGGTTGCGGCAATTTCACGTATGGGATACACGGATGATGCGATGCAACGAAAAAAAGCCGAGCTTGAGAAACAGTTTAACGGCTGTATAGAGCTTATTTCCATGCCGCTGATAGAGGTGTCCTCGACAATGCTCAGACATATGATACGCGAGGGTAAATCACTGCGTTATCTTGTCTGTGATGAGGTTATGGAGTATATCGCGAAAAACAAAATCTACCTTTAAAGGAACATATATAATGACAGATGTTGATGATATAAAAAAGTATTTAAAGAAAAATCTGAGTGAAAAGAGATATAAACATTCTATCGGTACTGCGGATCAGGCAAAAGCTTTGGCAAAGCAATACGGTGCTGATGAAGAAAGCGCGTATCTTGCAGGTTTGGTACATGACTGTGCCAAAGAAATTAAAGGTGATGAGGCTGTTCGGCTGATGACAGAGGAATACAAAATTTTCCCGGATTCCGTATCGGTGCATATGCCAAGCCTTTTGCACGGACCGCTCGGAGCGTGTATTGCACGCAGTAAGTTCGGAATTTTGGATGAAGATGTTTTGACTGCAATAAAATATCATACTACCGGAGCGGCAAATATGTCACTGCTT
>CAJLFL010000031.1 GCA_905205855.1 uncultured Eubacteriales bacterium
TGCAGCAGTGCAGCTGCTGATATTTATGTAAAACGGAGGATGAGAGGCTTGAAGGTTTTAAAACAACTCGGCTTGATATTTTTGTTGTGTCTTGCAGGCGATTTTGCCGCCGGCTTGCTGCCGTTTTCGGTGCCTACCGGTGTGCTTTGTATGATAGTTTTATTTCTGTTTTTTTTGTCCGGAGCAGCTAAAACCGAGTCCTTAAAGGAAACAAATGATTTTCTTATGGAAAATATGGCGCTGTTTTTTATACCTGCCGGTGTGGGAATAGTGCAGTATTATGATATAATGAAAAACGCCGTTTGGCGGATTGTTGTTATATGTGTAGTATCAACATTTGTTACTTTTGCGGTGACAGCATATACGGTGCGTTTTGTTACCGCTTTGCAGAAGAAATACGGAGGACGAAAAAATGGCTGACAGTATAAGCGATATTATTTTTGAAATTACATCTGATTCGAGCTTTGGCATAATGCTTACTTTGCTGACGTATTCCTTTGGTGTATGGCTGAACAGAAAAGCCAAAACGCCGTTAGTTAATCCTATGATGATTTCCGTTGTTTTAAATATATGTGTTTTGCTCTCCTGTAATATATCCTATGATAACTATATGGCAGGCGGAAGTGTTATAGAGATTTTTCTTACGCCGGTTACGGCGCTTTTGGCGGTAAAAATTTATGAACAGCTAAAGGTAATCAAGGAAAACTGGATTCCTATTATAGCCGGAACAGCGGTAGGCTCTGCCGCTTCGATAATATGTGTTTTTGTTATGTGTAAGGCCTTTGGACTTGAGGAGGTACTGGTTTCATCTATGCTGCCTAAGTCTGTTACTATGGCGATTGCCGTACCGTTATCCGTTCAAAACGGCGGTATAGCATCCATAACGGCGGTATGCCTGCTGATAACAGGAATTTTGGGAGCGGTATTTTCACCTTACATGATACGTATTATGAAAATAAAAAATCCTATAGAGGCAGGGATAGCTATAGGGACAAGCAGTCATGCTCTTGGAACTACAAAGGCAATTGAGCTTGGTGATATAGAAGGCGCAATGAGCAGCTGTGCAATCGGAATAGCCGGTTTTATTACGGCAATATATATATTATTGATGTAAAAATACAATAAGTGTTGTCATAAATGTGCACAAAATTTTCTGAAAATTATGTATTTATAAGGAACTTAATTCGGTGATCGGGAAATAATACACGAAAGACAAAACCATACAATATTTTGTATTAAACGTTATATAGGGCACATTATAGGCTGTCTGCGGCTTGATTTAACGGGAAATATTTGACGGATG
This sequence comes from uncultured Eubacteriales bacterium, assembly GCA_905205855.1. Classification (GTDB taxonomy): domain Bacteria; phylum Bacillota; class Clostridia; order Monoglobales; family Monoglobaceae; genus Ructibacterium. The sequence continues at coordinate 1,304 of CAJLFL010000031.1, forward strand.
GAATTTTGTTAAAAGCATACAAAATTTTGCTGTTTATATGCTAAGTAAACAAAAAAGGTCGTGTCTAACTTGATTTTTTGCACAAGTTGTGTTATAATAATACAGATTTTGTTATTTGCCGATTAAAAGACAATGACTTTCAGAGGTGATATTTAATGCATAAACGCAGAAGATATGTTGCGGCAGTTCTGACGCTTGCTCTGTTGCTCCTGGTGCTTCCTGCACAGGTTTTTGGGCTGGAATTTACGGATGTTCCGATTACCGCTTCATATTATAAGGCAGTTGATAAGCTCAGCAACGTGGGCGTGATACAGGGACGCGGTGACGGCGCTTTTGCACCGGTGGATAAGACAACCCGTGCCGAATTTTGTGCGTTTTTGGCTCGTGCAAACGGATACAATGCAAACTATTATCAGCAAAAGGAACTTCCTTTTCAGGATGTGGACAGTAACAGCTGGGCTGCACCTTACATATCATTTTGCTACGAAAACGGATATATAAACGGTATGCTTGACGGAACATTTTGCCCGGATGATTATGTGACTGATGAGCAGGCTGTTAAGATGGTTGTTTGCTCATCGAGGGTAGGGGATGAATCCTTATCATCAGTCGGACCTAAATGGTATTCCGGTTATCTGAATATCGCTCAAAAATATAATCTTCTTAATGATACAAAAGTAAGGGTAAATAACTCCGCAAATCGTGCATTTGTTGCACAGGTTGTATATAATGCAATGCTTGTCAGCAGTGAAATGCTCAGCGGAGCGCAGGATGCGGTTATTATCGGAAATAAAAATGTGAAGATGGAGGATGTTTCGGCAGTACAAGCTCCGGAGTCAACTCCTGAGCCGACACCTGCTCCAACGCCCGAACCGACACCTGCTCCAACGCCCGAACCGACACCTGCTCCAACGCCTGAACCAACTCCTGCACCGACACCTGAGCCAACACCGGTTCCAACACCTGAACCGACGCCTGCACCGAAGCCTGTTGCAAAAACAGGAACATACCTTGTTGTAATAGATCCGGGACACAACTACAGTGTTACCGATACGGGCGCTGTAGGCTGCGGACTCCGCGAACAGGATATTACCTTCAAGGTTGCGGAAAAGCTCAAGCCGATTCTTGAAAGCAGAGGAATTCAGGTAATTATGACGAGAAACAGTATCACTGATAATGTTTCGGAGGAGTCGGTAAGCGAAAGCTTGAAAAGACGTGCTGCGATAGCAAATGAGGCAAATGCAGACGTATTTATATCCATACATTGCAATGCCGGCGGCGGTACAGGAACGGAAACATACTATTATAATGATTCTGTTACCGGAAAAGAGTTTGCCTCTGCTATTCAAAGAAACGTTGTTTCCTCGGTCGGATTAACCAACAGAGGGGTAAAGTCAGCTGGATATGCTGTGCTGAGATATACATCTATGGTTGCGGCTTTGCTTGAAACAGGTTTTATTGATACCGAAGCCGATGCCGCTGCACTCGGAAGCGAAAGCAAGCAGCAGTCATATGCGGAAGGAATTGCAAACGGCATATGTGAGTATCTTGGAATATAGTTTACAAAAGATAAAGTATAAATAATTCGGATGGGGATGCTTCAGTTTTAATGATTGAGGCGTCCCTTATCTGCATATGAGAGGGGATATATATGAATAAACCGGAATTGCTTGCTCCTGCCGGAAATCTTGAAAAGCTGAAAAAAGCAATTACTTACGGCGCAGATGCTGTATATATCGGCGGCGAGGAGTTTTCTTTGCGTGTTGCGGCAGATAACTTTAGTATAGATGAAATATACAGCGGCGTGGAGTTTGCCCACGAACGCGGAAAAAAGGTATATCTTACGGCTAATGTTATACCGCATAACAGTGATATTGACGATTATCGAAAATATATTGCAGAGGTTAAAGATACGGGAATAGATGCGGTTATTCTGTCAGATATAGGAATGATGGAGGTCACAAAAGAAATTGCTCCGGAACTTGATATACATGTCAGTACACAGGCGAACAATGTTAATTATATGAGCGCACGGACATGGGGAAAGCTTGGAGCAAAAAGAGTTATATTGGCAAGAGAGCTTTCACTTGATGAAATTTCGGAGATACGGGGCAGAATACAGCCTGAGCTTGAACTTGAGGCCTTTGTGCATGGGGCGATGTGTATTTCATATTCCGGTAGATGCCTGCTGAGTAACTATATGTCGGGCAGGGACAGCAACAGCGGTAATTGCGCGCATCCTTGCAGATGGAAGTATTATTTGATGGAAGAAAAGCGTCCGGGTGAATATATGCCGGTATTTGAAAACGACAGAGGTACATTTATCTATAATTCAAAGGATTTATGTATGATAGAGCATATTCCTGATTTGGTAAAATGCGGACTTAACAGCTTTAAAATAGAAGGACGTGTAAAATCTGAGTATTATGTTTCAACCGTTATAGGTATATACCGCCGTGCCATTGATGAATACTTTAAGGATCCGGATAATTATGAATTTGACCCTAAATGGATGGACGAACTGTGCAAGGTAAGTCACCGCGGTTATACAACAGGGTTTTATTACGGAAAACCGGCGCATACCGAGCAGAATTATGCAAGCAGTGCATATATAAGAAAATACGATATGGTCGGCATTGTAAAAAGCTATAATCCCGACACCGGAATTGCTGAGGTGGTTCAGAAAAACCGTTTCTTTAAGGGTGACGAGATAGAACTTTTAAGACCGGTCGGAAAGTTTTTTAATCAAAAAGTAAGTTATATGACAGACAGTGACGGAAATGAAATAGAGGTTGCCAACAGACCGCAGAGTATAGTATATGTCAAGACGGATATGCCGGTTGAACCTGATACATTTCTTAGAAAAAGAATAATCGATACGGCTGCCGAAAACGGAAAGGCGAAGAAGTGATATATTTTCTTTGTTTAGCGTATGTTTGTTTAGAGAAGTGCAGCTCATCTGCTGTAAAACTGCATATTCCAAAAACTGTAACATAAATACAACTTGACTTTTATACAAATGGATGGTAAAATATAAAATGTAGTGTATACTTTTTACAAGTATAAAAATAAATTTTCCTGGAGGAATAAAATTATGGGAAGAACAAAAAGATTTTTGGCATTTCTGCTGACGGTTTCCATGATTGCTGCCTGCATTGCAGTTAATGTTTCCGCGGCAGAGGAAAGTACAGCTTCCGCTGCAACTACGGGTAATTCAATTTTTTCCGATGTAAAAGACAGTGACTCATATGTTACTGCTGTCGGAATACTGAACGGACTTGGTGTAATCAAAGGTTATGGAGACGGTACATTCAGACCTTTACAGAATGTTACAAGAGCCGAATTTACCGCTATGCTTATGCGTACTCTTAATTATGGCTCTTTGGGTTCGACCAGTGCAGCCAACCTGCCCTTTACTGATATAGATGATAATAATTCAGATATAAACTGGGCTATACCGAATATCAATACGGCATATGATAAGGGTATTATCAATGGCTATGAGGACGGTACATTCAGACCGAATGACAACGTTGCTTATGAAGAAGCAATAAAGATGATTGTTTGCACATTGGGTTATACCAACATAGATGCTTCAGGTACACCGTGGTACGGTCAGTACATAGCGCAGGCAAACAAGCTTGGTATACTTGCTCAGGCTTCATCTCTCGGACAGACGGAAACTCCTGCAAGCCGTGCATGCATAGCGCAGCTTTTGTATGATTCTCTGGATGTAAATATAGTTGAGAGGGACAACCTTACCAAAAAGACAATTTTGTCCGATTATTTAGGTTATACCAAAAATACAGGTATTGTTTCATCTGATGGCGTAACCGGTCTTGATACACCTGATGTTGACTTAAATAAAAATGAGGTTCAGATTCGCGCTTATGAGGAATCAACAGGCCTTTATGAAACATACACATATAAGACAAGTGATGACAGCCTGAAGAAGTATCTTGGCTATCAGATAGAGTTCTATTATAAAAATGACGGAACTGTAAGAAACTTAGCGTTATATGTTTTGAAGGAAAACGATATAACAGAGATAAATGCTTCGCTTATAGAAGAAGGAAGTTCTAACAATACTCAGATTAAGTATTATAAGAGCTCATCAGACAATGCTTTGTCAACTGTAAATCTGAGTTCCGAGAACATAGTTATATACAATGGCAAGCTTTACGGAAATTCTGCAGCTGCAAGCAGATTTACAAAGGACATGCTTCCTAAGGTGGGTAAAGTTTCTCTGATTGATTCGGATTCGGATAACAGATATGATATAATAAATATCGAAAGCTATGATATATATTATGTTTCAAGCAAGGTTGGTTCTGATGAATATTATATAGTTGATGACCTTACACGCACAGGTGAAGATAAAAAGCTTTATCTTGATGTAGAGGACGGCACTATTGATACAACAATAGTAAATGCAAGCGGTACAAAGATTGACTTTTCGTCTATTGCTGTCGGAAATATAATCTGCCTTGCAAAGAGTCACAATACATCAGGAACAAAGGTTCAAAAAGCAGTTGTTCTCAGCAATTCTGTAAGCGGTACAGTTTCAGGAACAGGTAAGGATTCTATTACAATAAACGGAAAAGAATATAAATATTCAAACGGTGCTCCGTGGATGAGCGGTAATTCCGGTACACTTGCAGAGCCCGAGCTGGATGACAGCGGCGTATACTGCCTTGATATAAACGGTGACGTTGTTGCTTATAAGAAGAATGCTACAACAGAGAACATAAACTATGGTTATATCATGGGAACAAGTGATCCTAAGGGTTCATTTGATGACGAAAAGCTTGTCCGTATTTTAAATCAAAACGGCAGCGAGGTTATGCTTACACTTAACAGCAATACTAAAATCAACGGTAAGGCATATTCAGTAAGCGGTGCTATGGACGAGCTTAAATCTTCTGCTTCTATGCAGAATCAGGATAAAGATGCTTCCGGAGTAAGCGTTCAGCAGCTGATTAAGTATACGACAAAGGTTTCCTCCGGAACAACTGTTCTGGACAAGGTTTATACAGCGGAGGCTGTAAGCTCCGGCAGTGATGCGGTAAATGATAAGCTTACTTTCTATGACAAGGTTGACGGAAGCGTTGATATGAAGTACAATTCTTCATCTAAGCAGCTTTCCGGAAACGGCACAAGTGTAAACGTCAGCAGAGCAGTTGTGCTTGTTGTACCGAGTGTAAGAGGTGACTTTGATTCTTATAAAAAGAGCACTGTATCAAATGCTTTCAGAAACAACGGAACATATAATGTTGAGGTATTTGATATAAGCAAGACAGGATATGCACAGGTTATCGTTTGCTACGGCGATAATGCATCAAGCATAGTAGATGCTTATTCAGCAGTAAATATTATTGCCGAGGATATTTCAAAGGAAATAAATCCGGACACAAATACAACTATGCAGTATATTAAGGGTTATTCGGTACTGTATACCAATCCTAAGGCAGAGCTTGCTTCATGGGTAGCAAGGGAATCCGGATGGACTCCGCAGCTTGGTGATATATTCCGTGCCGGAACAGATAAAGACGGCAATATGAAGATTGAAGAGGAGAATGTTCTTTACAGTGTTGACAGAAACAATACATTCGGTGTGATTTCTCCGTCCAACAAGTCAAACTTCTATAGTTCAGAGTGTGCAATATTGCTGGGCAGTGTTATCGCTGTTGATGATAATGCAATATCTGTTATTGATGAGGAATTGAGTAAGGATGATGATGTTGATGTATCCGGTAAGGGCTATAGCTTCTCAATTTCCGATTTCAGCGGAGCACGTGTTGTCAAGTACGACACAAGCGGTAAGAATTTGCAGGTAAAGGATGTATCTTCTGATTACGAAGGCACTTTAAGAGGACTTGTTCCTTATGAATATGAGGTTTCAGATCCTTCAAAAGTTCTGATTTACATGTATGACGGCAGAGTAAAGACAATCTGCATACTTCCGTAATAATTTAATAAACCTTAAAGGGCGGTTGAAAGACCGCCCTTTTTTTGCTTGACAAATAAAATGTTTAGCAGTATAATAGTTAAGTACTTAATAATTAATAGCTTAATTATTGGAGGTGATTTTGAAAAATGGATAAGATATTTCGACGTTTAAATGACAGTATGACTAAAATAAATCTATTTAAAAGATGGTCTGTTCAAAACGCAATAGGAGGAATGGGAATTCATCCTAAGCATATGCCGGTTTTAAATTACATAAGGCATAATCCCGGTTGCACCCAGGTAGAAATATCATATGATATGGGACTTACGCCGGCGGCTATAACTCTTGCGACACAAAAGCTTCAAAAAGAAGGGTTTATCAAAAAAACTGCCGATCCGGAAAATCTCAGATGTAATGTTCTTGACTTAACGGAACGCGGTTTTGATTTGTGGAATAAAACACATGATATATTTTACAGCCTTGATAAAAAAGAATTTAATGGGTTTTCTCCGGAGGAACTTAGTCAGCTGCAGTCTTATTTTAACAGAATAATGTATAATTTGTCGGGCAAAAAGCCTGAGGAGATGAGTTTTAAGGAGTTATCAAAACTGAGGCATAATATTTGTAATAAGGAAGAAGGGATGATATAGTATGCGAAAATTGATAAAGCTTCTTAAAGGGAAGTATTTGCTGATGTGTATAATAACTCCGCTGCTTATAGTTGGTGAGGTAGTCATGGAGGTTTCTATACCGCGTCTGATGGCGGATATAGTAAATGTCGGAATAACGAATAAAGATATAGCATATGTAACAGCATCGGGAATTAAGATGGTTGTTATGGCGGCTGCATCATTATGCTTCGGTGCGGGAGCAGGATGGACTGCATCGATCGCAGCTATGGGATTTGGTACTGAAATACGAAAGAACCTTTTTTACAGAATACAGGACTTTTCATTTTCAAATGTAGATAAGTTTACGCCGTCATCACTTATAACCCGTATGACAACAGATATCACCAATACACAAAATGCACTTATGCTTGTAATAAGGTCGCTTGTGCGTTCGCCGATTATGCTTGTTTCGGCGTCTGTTATGGCGTTTAGTCTTAATAAAGAGCTGTCTATGATATTTCTGATTGCTGTTCCTATATTGGCGGTAGTATTGGCGGTCATTATAAGCAAGGCTCACCCGCGGTTCAAACTCATGCTTAAACAATTTGATAAGCTGAACGAAAAAATTCAGGAAAACCTGATAGGGATTCGTGTAGTAAAAGCTTTTGTACGCGGCGAATATGAGGACGAAGGCTTTGAAAAGGCAGCGGCAGGCGTAAGAGAAACTCAAAAGCGCGCCGAACGTCTGATTATACTTAATATGCCGATCATGCAGATGGTTGTATATATTTGCATTTTGTCAATTCTTTGGCTTGGCGGCAAGATGATAGTTGTCGGAAGTATGGGCACGGGTGATTTGGTAAGCTTTATAAGCTATGTAAGCCAGATATTGATGTCACTTATGATGGTGGCTATGTCGTTTACAATGCTTGTAATATCAAAAGCATCAATAAATCGTATTGTTGAAGTGCTTGACGATAATCCTGATGTTCCAGATAATGCAAATGAGGATATACAGGTAAAAGACGGCTCGGTGGAATTTGATAATGTATGCTTTAGCTATAAGGGTGACTTGACAAGCTGTGCATTGAGAGATATAAACCTTTCAATTAAATCGGGCGAAACAGTCGGTATTATCGGAGGTACGGGCAGTTCGAAAACAACGCTTGTGCATCTTATACCGCGGCTGTATGAGGTTACCTCAGGCAGTGTAAAAGTTGGCGGAGTTGATGTAAGGGACTATAAGCAGGAAACTCTGCGTAATGAGGTTGCAATGGTGCTGCAGAAAAATGTATTGTTCACCGGTACGATAAAGGATAATCTGCGCTGGGGCAACAAAGATGCAACGGACGAGGAAATAATTGAAGCATGCAAAGCAGCACAGGCACATGATTTTATTATGTCCTTCCCGGAGGGCTATGAAACAGAAATGGGACAAGGCGGCGTAAACGTTTCCGGCGGACAGAAGCAGCGTTTATGTATTGCACGCGCATTGCTGAAAAAACCAAAAATAATAATTCTGGACGATAGTACAAGCGCTGTAGATACAGCAACAGACAGTAAAATCCGTGAAGCATTTAAGAATGATTTAAAGGATACTACGACAATAATTATAGCTCAGAGAATATCTTCTGTATGTGATGCGGACAAAATCATTGTGCTTGACAGCGGCAGAGTGAATGCGGTGGGAACACATGATGAACTGCTAAAGACAAATAAAATCTATCAAGAGGTTTATGAATCTCAGCAAAAGGGGGTGGCGTAAATGCCTCCGGCACGTGGAACAATGCCAATGAAAAAACCTAAAAATGCAAAAAAAACCGTTGCAAGAATTATGAGCTATTTAAGCGAATACAGATTGATGCTTATTTTGGTGTGTATACTTGTAGCGCTAAGTTCGGGTGCGGCAGTTGCAGGAACATATTTCTTAAAACCGATAATAGACGATTTTATTGCGCCGATGATAGGCAGCCAAAATCCCGATTTCACCGATCTGTTAAGAATAATAATTATGCTTGCTGCAATTTATGCAATGGGAGCAATATGTACCTATGCATACAACCGTATTATGGTAAATATTGCTGCTGACTCGTTGTATAAAATGCGTATGGATATGTTTACACACATGCAAAAGCTTCCTATACGTTATTTTGATACACGTACTCATGGTGAAATAATGAGCCGTTATACCAATGATATAGATACAATGCGAAATATGATGAGCCAGAGTATACCCCAACTGGTTTCATCGACCATTACGGTTGTCGGCGTATTTGTCATGATGATGATATTAAGCATACCGCTGACAGTTTTGGTAGTAGTAATGCTTTTTGTAATATCGTGGGTAATTAAGGTTGTGGGCAGCAAAAGTTCTGTGTTTTATCGCAATCAGCAAAAAGCGATTGGTGCAGTGAACGGATATGTGGAAGAAATGATAGATGGTCAGCGCGTTGTAAAGGTTTTTTGTCATGAGGAAGAAAGTAAGAAGAACTTTGATAAAATAAACAGTGAACTGTGTGAAGCGTCAACCAAAGCGAATACCTTTGCAAATATTCTTATGCCCATAATGAATAATCTGTCATATATTCACTATGCGCTGACTGCTATAGTCGGAGCTGTTTTGACGATTTATTCCGGACAAAGAGAAATGGGAATATTTACTCTGGGACTCGGCGCACTGGTTTCTTTTCTTCAGTACACGCGCTCGTTTGCACAGCCTATAACGCAGGTTTCGCAGCAGTTTAACGTCATATTGAACGCTCTTGCCGGTGCCGAACGTATATTTGCCTTGCTGGATGAAGAACCGGAGGTTGATGATGGTTATGTTACTCTGGTAAATGCAGAAATAGATTCTGACGGAAACATTAAAGAAACTGATAAGCACACAGGCGTCTGGGCATGGAAACATCCGCACAGTGACGGAAGTTTGACATATATGCAGGTCAGAGGAGCTGTTGAATTTGAGAATGTTGAGTTTGGATATAAGCCGAATAAGACGGTTTTAAAGGGGATAAGCCTATATGCAGAGCCGGGGCAAAAGATAGCTTTTGTCGGCTCAACCGGAGCAGGCAAGACAACAATAACAAATCTTATTAATAGATTTTATGACGTTCCGGACGGAAAAATCAGATATGACGGAATAAACATAAATAAGATTAAAAAGGATGACTTGCGGCGCTCGTTATCAATGGTATTGCAGGATACACATCTGTTTACCGGAACGGTTATGGATAATATACGCTATGGCAGACTTGATGCGACGGATCAAGAGGTAATCGACGCGGCAAAGCTTGCAAATGCCGATTGGTTTATACGTCATTTGCCTAAAGGGTATGATACTCTTATTACCGGTGACGGCTCTAATCTGAGTCAGGGACAAAGACAGCTTTTGGCTATAGCACGTGCTGCGGTAGCGGATCCGCCGGTGCTGATTCTTGATGAGGCAACAAGCTCAATAGATACAAGAACGGAGTCTTTAATAGAAAAAGGCATGGACAGATTGATGGAGGGCAGAACGGTATTCGTTATAGCGCATCGTTTGTCAACGGTCAGAAACTCTCATGCTATTATGGTTCTGGAAAACGGTGAGATAATAGAACGCGGAAGTCATGATAAACTGATAGCCGAGCATGGCAGATATTATCAGCTTTATACGGGAATGTTTGAGCTTTCGTAATTAGAAGGAGAATAATATAAATGTCCATTATTTTTAACGGAAACGATAAAAAAGCTTTCAGAGATCCTGCGGCGGTATTTTTTGACGGAAGGTATCACCTGTTTTTTACCGAATCAATAAAAGAAAATGGGTTTATGTATAATTTTGTTGCTCACAGCGAGAGCATTGATTTAATACATTGGACAGAGCCAAGAGTGATAACCGAAAAAGACAGACTGAAAAACTATTGCAGTCCCGGAAGCATAGTTAAATACAAAGATGAGTTTTTTATCTGTATAACGTCATATCCTATGCCAAAGCCGTATGACGAACAGTTTTTTGCAGATGATACAGCACGACTCTATTTTATAAAAACAACTGATTTTAAAAGCTTTAGCAAACCCGAACTCATTTATGCAAAGGGCAGTGATGACATAGAGAAAATGGGCAGAATGATAGATCCGTTTGTTCTTGTTGACAAGGATAACTCGGACAGATATTTACTCTTTTTCAAACAAAACGGTATAAGCATGTCAGAGTCATACGATATGAAGAACTGGAAATTTATCGGCAGTGCAGATGCCGGTGAAAACGCGTGTGTTATTGTAAAGGACGGAAAGTACATGCTTATCCATTCCCCGGAGGATGGAATAGGAATAAAAATATCCGAGGATTTTTCATCATGGGAGGATAAAGGAGTTATATACCTGAACCGCAAATGCTGGGACTGGGCAAACGGAAGATTGACAGCGGCGTTTGCGATGGAGACCTGCGGTAAAACCAAATACAAGTATATTGTATTCTTTCATGGCTCGCGCAGAGAATTCCCGCCGGAAACACACGGCGCCGCAACGCTTGCAGCAGCGTATACGGATGATTTTATAAATTTCAGTTATGAGCCATAAATATAGTTATACAGGAAGTTGACACAATGTTTCAAGTGTGGGCGTAGAGCTTTTTAACAGTTTAGACGTGCGGCTCCAAGTGTGGATCGTCCGTTAAAATTTGTTTATTGTCATATACGATGCAGGCAATATCCATTCCATGCAAGGCATGCGTTCATAAAAATAATTATTATAATCTAAAGCAATTCTTCTATTGCAAAGCCCTCCTGATGCGGCAGATGTTCAACCAGCAGCTTAAACATATAATACTCTCCCACAAAATCCTCTTTGGAATGAAGCTTGGCATATTCAAGGCTTTGGCACAGAGAGATTTCTATTTCTTCAATCTTGGCTGTGTCAATGGTAAGGCTTGCCCAAAGTCTGCTTTTGTTCCATCTGTTTTGCAGCTCCTCCGTGCCGCTGCAGACATTATCCCAGTCATCACTGTCAAGAGCAGATTCTATGCTGTCGCACAGTTGGTTTACATCCTTGCTGAGCGCGTATATTTCGTATGTGTGAAAGCCGATAAAACCTGCAAGCAATATAAGCAGGCACACAGCGATGGTTGTTCTGGTCATTTAAAGACTTCCTTTCGTTATTTCTTTAGTTCCTTTGGAATAATAACCGTTTTTCCGGTTTGTTCTTCAAAACTCAGATAGAACACTTCCCTGATATGGCCTATTTTGCTTTTTTTCAGCTGTTCATTTAACCATTCATCATTTAAGCCGAGCCGTTCCATATTAGTTTTTATAAGATTGCCGTTGTCAATTATCACATAATTCATATATACGGGTGATGGCTTGAGGTTCATATCAGACGGCGTTACCGGACTGTTTTCAGCATTAAGGATTACGCTTACTTTGCCATTGGTTTCCATAACAACATAATCAATCTGGTTAAGGCTTATTGCGCCGCTGTTGCGGATTTCCTCCATCAAATCCGCAACATTAAAGCGCTGCTTTTCCATTTCAGACTGATTTATTCTGCCTTTCTTAAAAAGGGTGCTGGGTTTTCCATAAAGAACAGTTCTGACAGATACGCTTTTATATGCTGCCTGCGAAAGAAAGATCTCCATTATCAGCAGAATAAGTATTGCCAAAATACATCCGCTCAAGGGTACTCCGATATTGGTAATCGGCAGAGCGGCTATTTCTGATATAATAATGGTTACAACAAGTTCAGAAGCCTCAAGTTCGCCGATTTGACGCTTTCCCATGATTCGCAGAATAAAAACAACAAATACATACATTATAATGGTACGAAGTACAGTTATGATCATATGTTTC